>JAFGRZ010000137.1 GCA_016934895.1 Candidatus Aminicenantota bacterium | reverse complement strand
TCATGTCCCGATTTTCCGGATCGTGTCCCCTGATTTCGCAGGCCGGAAACCAGGAAACTGTTATACGGTCAGGGCGGAGGGTTCGAGGCGGCGGTGCGGATGCGAAGGCCCGGGGACTGGACGGTGATCTCGACGGCTCCGTCCAAGTCTGTCCGGAAAACGATCCGGCCGGCCGCCTCGTACCGCTTGAGCACTTCCGGATGGAGAACGCCGTAGGAGCCGCCCCGGCCGGCGCTGACGACCACGACCCTTGGATCGACCGCGGCCAGGAAAGCGGGAGAACTCGAGGTGCGGCTGCCGTGGTGCGGAGATTTGAGAACCTGCGAGCGAACGGCGAGCCCGCGGCCGACAATGTCCTGTTCGGAAGCCCGGCCGATATCGGCCGCCAACAGGATGGAAATCCCGTTCGCGGTCAACCGGAGCGCCAGCGAATCGTCGTTTTCGGCTTTTCTCGTGAGCGGCACCGATTCTTCGGGATGGAGCGCTTCGATAAGCAGCGGCCCCTCCCGGATGGAAAACCCGCGAAAGACCCGTCTTCTCAATGTCGATTTCGAAAGCGCTCTCTGGAGATCCTCGTAGGCCGGGCTTTTTGCCGGAGAGAACGCTTCCCAGAATTCGCCGATCCGGAAATTCCTGGCTGCGGCGACAAGGCCGTTGAGATGATCGGGATGGGCGTGGGTCAGGACAACGTAATCAAGCTTCTTGATGCCGCAGCGCCAGAGAAAAGGCGAGACGACCTGCTCGCCGATGTCGAAGTTCGAATCGAACGTTCCTCCCCCGTCCACCAGCATCTTCTTTTTCCCCGGGAATTCGACCAGGATGGAATCGCCCTGACCGACGTCGAGGACGGTCACCCGGAGGGACGGAGAGGAGCGTGCCGGGAAAGGGTAAGTGATGAGAACGGCCAAAAAGACAAAGAACAGGCCCGAAACGAGGGCCCGCTGCCGTTTGAACCGGGGCCGGAGAAGAATGAGGAGGAGAAAAAGATAGTAACCGAGAACAAAGGCCGGCGGCGGAGCCGGGATCCGGTAGGAAAACGCGGGGAGGCAATCGAGCGAACGGGATATCCAGAGGAAAACATCGATCAGGGCCTTGATTCCCGGGGCGAGCAGAGCGGCCAGGCCCGCGCTGACCGGCGAGACGACCAGGAAGGCGAACCCGGAGCCCATGATCAGCCCGACCAGGGGAATGGCCGGGATGTTGAGAAGGAGCGAGGACAAGGTCACCCGATGGAAGAGGTGGGCGACGAGCGGAATAACGCCCAGTTGGGCGGTCAGGGAGAGCGCCAGGAGTTCCCCGGTCTTCAAAGGCAGCCGGGACAAGTATTTCGATACCCGGGGATAGAACAGGATGATCGAGAGGGTCGCGGCATAGGTCATCTCGAATCCCGGCTCGAAAAGGGAAAACGGGTTGAGCAGCAGGATGACAAGGGCGCTGAAGGAGACGGTGTTGAGAATATGGGGTTTTTCCCACAGGAGCTTGCCCCAGAGATAGGTCAAGGCCATGATCGTGGCCCTCATGACCGAGGCCCGTCCTTCCACAATCATGGCGTAGAAGAGCAAGAACAGCATCAGAACGCCGTAGGAGGGACGCCTGGGGAAACGGACGGCTCTGAGGATTGAAAGAAGGAGCCAGGAGATAATGCCGATATGAGCTCCCGAGATGGCGATCAGATGATACAGTCCGGACCTCTGGAGGCCGGAGGTCGTCTCTTTGTCCATCCGGCCGCGCTCGCCGAGGAGGAGAGCTTCGAGGACCGCCCCCTGCCTTGACAGCGCGCTCCGGTCCGGTGAAGAGAAATGGGCTTCGATCCGCCGCTCGATGGTGAGACGGAGCGAAGAGACCAGATGTGCCGGGGAAAGGCGGGCGGGTTCCGGCAATTTTTCGATAAGCCGAACGCTCTTCGAAACGGCCTGGGCGTGGATCTTCTGCTTCTTCCGGAGGTCGGCCGTTCCGGTCCCACCGAAATTGCGAAAGCCGCGGGCGGACAGGAATTGGGCCGATACCTTGACCCGGTCTCCGGTCTTAAGCTCGAGCGGCGAAGGATAAGCCGACGGGTGAAGGACGGAAACCCGCAGATTTCCCCGGGCGGCCGTCTTCTTTCCCTGGAAGGAGGCGTCTTCCACTCTGAGAAAAAGCGTAGTCCGGCCGGCGCCGAGAGACGGCGACCTGTAAAGCCGGCCGACAAAATCCGCATAGCCGGAGAAATCCAGCTTCCTGAGGGCGTTTCGGCTGTAATCCTTGTCGGCCTGCGCATAGGCACCGGCTCCAAGCAAAGCCGTTGCCAGGAGAGCCAGGGCAAGGGAAAGGGTGTTCTTTTTCAGGAAATAGGCCGGCCAGGAGGCGGCAAGACAGGTCAGGAGCCCGATCGCGGGAATGGCCGGGGCGGGAGAGAGACAGAACCCAAGGCCAATCCCTGCGGACAGAGAGAGCCCCAGATAAAGCAACGGGCAGGCCATCGGGTCTCAGATGATGATGGATTCCTGATAGATACCATAGACGTCTCTCAGCACGTCGGAAATCTCACCCAAAGTGGCCTTCGCTTGGACCGCGGCGATGAAATGGGGCATGAGGTTGTCGGCTGAACCCGCCGCCCGGCGCAGCGCCTCAAGGCTTTTCCGAACTCCCAGGGCGGAACGGCTCTTCCTCAGGCGTCGCAACCTCTCGACCTGGGTTCTTTCCCTTTGGCGATCCGGCGAATGGAGCCGGAAACGGATCCTTTCCCGGCCGCTTTTATATTCGTTCAGGCCGACAACGACCTGCTCATTGCTTTCGATGCGCTTCTGGCAGCGGAAGGCGCTTTCCTGGATTTCTTGCTGCACATAGCCGGATTCGATCGCCTGGAGCATCCCGCCCATGTCGTCGATCTTGCGAAGATAAGCCCAGACCCGCTCCTCGATCGCGCCGGTCAGCGTCTCCAGGAAATAGGACCCGCCGAGCGGGTCCGCGGTGTCCGCCGCGCCGCTTTCGTGAGCGATGATCTGCTGGGTGCGCAGGGCGAGGCGAGCCGATTCCTCGGACGGAAGAGCGATGGCTTCGTCCCGGGAGTTGGTGTGGAGGGACTGCGTGCCGCCGAGAACAGACGCCAACGCCTGCAGCGTCACCCGGATGACGTTGTTTTCGGGCTCCTGGGCGGTGAGGGTCACGCCGCTCGTTTGGGTGTGGAAGCGAAAGGCCCAGGAGAGCGGGTTTTTCGCCTTGAACCTCTCCTTCATCAGCTTGGCCCAGATCCTCCGGGCCGCCCGGAACTTGGCGATCTCTTCAAAGAATTGGTTGTGCGAGGCGAGGAAGAACGAAAGGCGGGGCGCAAAGGAGTCCACATCGAGGCCCGCGCGAACCGCCGCCTCGATGTAAGCGATGGCGTCGGCCAAGGTGAAGGCCAGTTCCTGGACGGCCGTCGCCCCTGCCTCCCGGATGTGGTAGCCGCTGATACTCATGGTGTTCCAGCGGGGGACATTTTCCTGGCAGAAAGTCAGGATGTCGATGATGATCCGGAGAGAGGCCTGGGGAGGATAGATATAAGTCCCGCGGGCGATGTATTCTTTCAGAAGGTCGTTCTGGATGGTCCCGCTCAGCTTCGACCAGGGGATGCGCCGCCGAGAGGCCACGGCCAGGTACATGGCCAGGAGAACGGCCGCCGTGGCGTTGATGGTCATCGAAGCGCTGACCCTGTCGAGGGGGATCCTGCGGAAGAGGGTGTCCATGTCTTCAATGGAGTCGATGGCCACTCCCACCCTGCCCACCTCTCCGCGCGCCTGGGGATGGTCGGAATCCAAGCCAAGCTGAGTGGGGAGGTCGAAAGCGACGCTCAGGCCGGTCTGCCCCTGGGAAAGAAGATAGCGGTAGCGTTGATTGGACTCCTCCGCGGTGCCGAATCCGGCGTACTGGCGCATCGTCCAGAGCCGGCCGCGGTACATGTTCGGATAGATGCCGCGGGTGAACGGAAAGTCGCCGGGATTTCCAAGGTCCGTTTTCGGATTGAAACGGTTCGGGTCGGAAGGCCCGTAAACCGCCTTGACCTCCACGCCGGAGGAGGTCTCGAACCGGGGCTTACGTTCCTTCTTCATCGGCCCGACGGACAGAACGTTCGATAAGGGGTGAACTCAAGGGGCCGCGGAGACGGGTCGTCCTGAGGGTTTCGTTATTCCTTGATTTCCCCTTCGACATAACCCTTGGGAGGCTTCTTGGCGTATTCCTCCTTTTTTTTCTCGAGGAAGTCCTTGATAGCCTCGATCCCCTCCTGGGCTTTCTCTTTTACGACCTGGATTCCTTTTTCGGCCTCTTTGCTGATCTTTTCGTAGTTTTCCTTGGCCTTTTCTCCCGTCTTGGCGGCTTCGCTCTTGATTTTTTCCCGGGTTTCTTTGCCGCTGGCGGGGGCGAACAGGATTCCCAAGACGAAGCCGGCAGCCGTGCCGATCATGAAGGAAAGGGCGACTTCCAGGGCGCTCGAGCCTTTGTTATCAGCCATCTTTATTCTCCTTTCTTTTTTTGAATTTTCTCCACATGAAGGCGGCGATCGGAAAGAGCAGGCGCCAGTAGCGCGAGCCGGGGTTGAGAACCCGCGTCGTCAGGAGGAAGGAGGCGTCGGCCATATGCGACGCCGTCCTCCGGGAGGCCTCCATGAGTTCGCCCAGTTCGGCGACTCTTTCCTTGATCACGCCATCCAACTCGCTCAGGTTCGCGACCAGTTTGCGGACCTCGGCCATGGTTTTTTCCCCCTCCGCGGCCGCGCTCCGGAGCTGGGTGAGGAAGCGGATGAGGAAAACGGCCACCACGACGGCCGTGAGGGTGAGGACGAGGAGCAGAAACTGGTTAAGGGTTAAGGGCATGTTGATCCCAAAATAGAATAAAAGCGCCGGTTTGTCAATTTGTCCCTATTTCCAGAGGATCTTGCGCAGCCCGGACAGGGCGAATTCTGTTTCCATTTCCCGGAGGATGTCGGGGTAGCGCTCTTCCTGGGACAGGTCCACCGCCTCTTCCCAGGCCGCAAGTCCCGGCTCCGCGGTGAACTCATGTTTCTTTCTGGCGAGACCGTTGATCCCCCGCAGGGCCTGCCAGTGAGTGATCATCATCAGGGCCAGGGCGGCGAAGGCGACGTTGGGGCCGGGGAGAAGAGCCGCCAGCCCGCTCAGCGGGAGAAGCAGCGTTTCAACGACGAGCAGCAGGATATGTTTCGATCGTTGTTTCTGCAGAAAGAAGAAAAAGCTCAGGCCGATCCGCTTTTCGGACCGACCGCCCGAATGGCGGATGGCGATGGTATTGTCATCGATTTTCAGGATGCGGATAAGAGCCTGCTCCTGGCGCAGGATTCGGGGCGGGAGGAGGGTCAGCTTTTCCCGGGCCAGCTCCCAGGCTCTTTTGGTCCGTGAAACGGGGATGGTGAAGTCCTTTTGCGGCTCGGAAGAAAAAAAGCGGTATTTCTGGCGGTAGTCCCGGATGAAGTAGAATTCCATGAAGTCAGGGCATTTTAGCACGCCTCCGGAGGGGGAGGCAAGAAAAGCGAAATCATGGGGTCAGGTCTCAACATTCAACAAATAGGATTTGGGTCGGTTACCAATGTTTTGTCTGTTGAATGTTGAGACCTGACCCCTTCTTATTTTCTTCGGTGGAGGAGGTAGATGAAGAAGGGCGCGCCGAAGAGGGCGGTGATGATGCCGATCGGGAGCTCGGTGGGGGATAGAACAGTCCTGGCCAGAAGGTCGCAGAGGACGAGGAACGTGCCGCCGGTGAGCGCCGAAAGGCCGAAGAGATAGCGGTGGTCGGGACCGATGATGATCCTGACCCAGTGGGGGACGATCAGCCCGACAAACCCGATAAT
>JAFGRZ010000136.1 GCA_016934895.1 Candidatus Aminicenantota bacterium | reverse complement strand
TCTTGCCGTCCGTCTGATCCCGGCTCTTCAACGCTCTTTCGAAATTGTCCAGGACGATGAGCAATTCACGGAGGAACTCGCTCAATGCATACTGCTGGTACTCCAGCCGTTCCCGGTCGAAGCGTTTGCGCAGGTTTTCCATCTCGGCCCGCGTGCGCAGAAACTTGTCCTTGATATCGTCCCGCTCTTGGCGGAGCGATTTGATCTCCGCGTCCTTCTTCTTGAGCTTGATCTTGAGTTTCTTGCCCTCAGCGGCGGACGGTTTGAGACCGTCCTCTTCCCGGCGCGGGGGACCGCCCGCCTCCTCGTTGACGGTTTCGTACTCGACTTCATCGCCGGGCTCTTCCAACCCTTCGATCTCCGCCGGACGCGGGCTGTCTTTCCGATCCTTGTCTTTCTCTTCAAGATCGTCTTCGGGCATAACGAACCTCTTTATTGGTTTCGGCTGACGGTCCGGCTGAGCTTTTGGGCGACCCGGTCGACCAGGGGGATGATTTTCCGATAAGGGATCCTCTTCGGCCCAATGATCCCGAGCGTTCCCAGGACCTGGTTATTATAGCCGTAGTGGGAAAGGACGAGCGCGCAATCGGAGATGCCGGGAATATTGGATTCCGATCCGATCAGGACCTTCACCCGGTCCAGACTGATGAAATCGGAGAGCAATTTGGCCAGCTTGACCTTCTCCTCGAGATTCTGGAAAAGGGCTTTCAAACGGTCCATGTTGAAAAGGTCGGCTTTATCGAGAAGCCGGGACGTCCCCTGGAGGTAGATCTGGCTCTCGGTTTCTTCCTGGGCGATATAGTCCCGCAGAAGCGCGGTCAGCTTGTTCAGCTCGTTTTCATAGGTCAGCTTGTAGCGGGGCAGCTCCTTGAGCAGGTAATCGCGAACGACCGTCAGGTTCCGGCCCCGGAAATGCTGGTTGATGTACTGTGAGGCCTTGTCCAGTTCAAGCTGGGTGAAGAGATGATGGCATTCGACGATTTCGGTCAGGACGAGGTTGAAAGTGGTCATCAGGATGAGCATAATTTTTTCTTCGGAGACCCTGATCAGGCGGAGGTGCTGGAAGTTCATTTGAGAGATGCGGGGCGAAATCACGAATCCCAGGTTGTCGGACTGATCGGACAGCAGCTTGGTGACCTGGGTCAGCAAGGAAGAGAAATCCCCCTTCTCCAGGTCGAGCGGCGGCGCTTCAAGAAGCAGGGGCTGGTCGGCAAAGAGCGTCTCGTCGAACAGGCTGTTGACATAGAATCTCAAGCCCTTGTCCGTCGGGACGCGGCCGGCGGATGTGTGGGGCTGGGTGAGGTACCCGAATTCCTCGAGCTTGGCCATGATGTTGCGGATGGTCGCCGGGGAGTCCGGAAGGGCCCGCTTCTGAACGACCGCACCGGAGCTCACCGGCCGGCCGCACTTCAGATAGCTCTCGGCGATAATATTCAGGACGAGCCTGTCTTTTTCTCGGAGGATAAGATTGCGGGACATGAGACCTTAAGGATTTTTTATAGCATGATGAGGATAAAAATTCAATCAGACGATCCGGAGCCCGGCATAGCCGACCACCTGAACATAATCCCCGGAGATTTCTCCCGAGGTCATATAGCGGATGAGGTCGGCCCGGCTGGCTCCGAGTTCCTTCGCGGCGAGCATGGCCGCCACGGTTGGCTGAAAACCGCACATGCTGATCGCCTCGCGGTGGACCACTTCATAAAGGCCCCGCGCGTCCAGGGCCTGGATCCGCTCGATGGCGAGAAAGTCTTTTTTCCGGGCCGTCTCTTGACTGACATAGTGGCTCATATCCGTGGAGGCCACGACCAGCACATCGTCCCCTGCCCCCCGGACAGCGGCGGCCAGCGCCTTCCCCAGATCTTCCAGATCTTCGAATCCCGCCGTCGGAGAGACCGAGAGAGGGACGATCGAAAATCCGGTCCTCAAGGACTGGAGAAACGGCAGCTGGACCTCGAGAGAATGCTCTTCCTCGTGGGCCTCTTCTTCCACCCTGATCAGGGAGGAACCCCGGACGAGCGCCTCGGCCAGGGCCTCATCGACCGGCACCCCGCCCAGGGGCGTTTCCCAGATTCCCCCTTCCACGATCCCAAAAAGGGACCTTTGTCCGCGGTGACTCGGGCCGAGGAGGATGAAACGCCCGGGGAGCACGACCGAGGAAAACACGGCGCCGGCGACATATCCAGAATAAACCAGCCCGGCATGCGGCGAGACGACCGCCCGGGCCTTTTCTTTTTGCGCTTGTGGATTGACCATCCGGCTGAGGAGCGATCGCAGCTCGGCGGCTGTCCGGGGATAGAAGTATCCGGCCACAGCGGGCTTTCTGACCATGCCTGCCTCCTCTCCCGTCCTCCGGCCGGTGGACCCGAGAGCGACCCACGCCCCGATCTCCAAGCGCGCCCGGGCCGAGCGAAAATCTAAATCGTTTCCCTTTTTTCCTTGAAAGCGATGCTGAGTGTTTTCAGCTCCGCCAAAATCGGCTTGTAGATCCCTGGATTGACCGGGATGTGCACGCCGGTCTCCCTGATCCTTCCTTCGAGGATGAGCCTGCTGCCGATGGCCGCAGGGAGGCCGACCGTCCGGGACATCGAGGAATCACCGTCGGGGATGCCGAAGTCGATCAGCGTGGAGATGATTCGTTCCTTGCCGTTGCCGGGATAAGAAGCGATGAATTCATGCTGGAGGATGATCATGTCCCTCTCCCCGGGCGCATAAGCCAGTTTGTCCGTCATTCGAGCGCTGATGATATCCAAGGCCGAGCCCTTTTGAAGCGGCAACGGTTCTTCGCTGAACAAGCCCAGCCACTCCAGCCGGCGGAGGATGGCTAATCCCGAGGGTATCCCGAGGCGCTCGGATATCTCTTGCTTGAGGTCTTCCGCCTGAGTGTTCAGGAGCGACCGCAGGAATCCGGCGAAGCTCAGTCCCGACCAATCCTTTTCGTCCTGGTCCAAGAGGCCGAGCCGGACCATCGTCCGGACGGTCTCGCACCAGCCGAGGTAGCGCAGGGTTCCCCGGAGCATCGTCTTGGTCTCGGGCACTCCGTAGAGGTCGATGTAAGGAAGAGAGTTCCGGTTGGGATATCCCTCAAAGACTCCGAGACCTTCGATGGCGCGGAGTGTGTAGCTTTCGAAGAGCTTCTCCGCCGGTATCAGAACCTCTCGCCCGTCTTGAAGGTAC
>JAFGRZ010000135.1 GCA_016934895.1 Candidatus Aminicenantota bacterium | reverse complement strand
GCCGATCCGGATATTTTCGTTGACAATGACCCCGGTTCGGCCGTCGCCGGACGGGACCTCCAGTTAGAGAAGGCCATCGAGGTCATTCTGGAAAAGATCCAAAAGAACCCTCCGGCGTCCTGGCCTCGACCTCCTTACCCCAAGAAGTAGTCCGGCTCTATCGGGACGGAGACTGAACCTATCGAGTGCCTTTTGCGTATGAACGGATGAGGGATGAGTGTGTTCGTCGTATATAAGGAGGGATTATGAAAAAATGGCTCTTCCCGCGTTTTTTCGGCAACTAAATGATTTCCAGGTCGTCCTTATCGGGCAGCTCCGGGAAGGGCGCGTGGGGTTCCTGCTGGTACCAGAAAGCCACGGATGAGATATCATCCTGGAGCGGCAGGTACCGTCCGCCAGAGCGCCAGCCCAGGGCTTGAATCGTCACCTTGAGGTCCTTCTGGAACCGGATCGGGTCCATGATATGCCAGCGGTAGAGGCCGAAGCGCTGCTGGACATCATAATGCCCGTCCCCCCGGATAACTTGGGGAAGTCCGCTGTAGGGAGTCGTATGTTCGGTGTATTGCACAGTCCCGTCCGGTCTTTTGGTATCGAAGTCATAGGAACCGCAGAAGTAGTCCTCCGTTCCCGTTCCGCAGATCGTCGGGAACTCCGTGTCGCCGTCCAGGAAAAACTTGATCTCTCCCTCTCCCCACCAGCCGTTGTTGTTCACGCCCCAGGCCATATAGGTGCCCACATAATGACCCCACCCTTTAATCCCGTCCACGATTGTATAGACGCTTTTGTAGGGCAGGGGATTGACGCGCCTGAACTGGGCATGGAAATAGGCGGCGTCGTCGGGCACTTCGGTCAGCGTGTAGTTGATCTGGTAATACACTGTAAAGACTTCGTCCGCGATATTCTCCAGGGTGATCTTGAAACCCTTGCGGAACGGCATTTGCCAATAGCAGTTGAACGCGCTGCCGGGGTTGACGCAGACGGCCAGCGATGAGATTTGCGCATACCGCCCCCATCCGCAGGCGAAGAAATCGCCGACCGGACATTCAACGGAGGGGTCGGTCTCATCGTCCCAGTAGATGCGGATGACGGCGAACCTCCAGGTCCCGGCCGGGGTCAGCCAGATCTGCTGGATGGCACCCTGACCCCTGAAATCAGCCATGACGAACGTTTCCTTGGGTTGGATTCTTACATAGGGGGAGACTTTCCAACCCTGGCCGAGGTCGCGGGCGGCCTTCAGGGCCGGGCCGTCGACCGACATGCCCGCCTTGCCCTTTTCGCCGCTGAAGTTTTCCGGGCTGATCGAACGCGTCTGGGCTTTGGACAGGCGGCTCAGATTCCCCATGCCGAGATTGAGCCCGTTGAAGGGCTTGTTTTCATCCGCGGAGATGAGCAAAGCCGCCACGAGCATAATAAAGCTGATTTTCAAGACAGTGTTTTTCAAGGAGCCTCCTTTTTGTGAGATTTGAGAATGGTTTTGAAAAACCATCCAGGAAAGTTATATTTTTTCGGCTGAGCCGTGTCAAGACCACGGAACCTTGATTTTCGACTCGGGATGAGGGAGAATTGAGGCTGCATCGGCTTTCGCGATTCCGGACTCGTCCCGATGAATGACGAAATCAAAATCGGAGTAGATATCGGCGGGGCGAGGGCATTCTGATTATCCAGCTCGACGAGGACGGTTCTTAATAGTAAGGAATATTCTCAAGAAAAGATCATGAGTCGGGGGACAATCGTCATCAGCGGCGGCACCGGGTTCATCGGCCGGCCTGTGACCGCAAGCCTCCTGGAAGCCGGATATGAAGTCGCCGTCTTGACCCGAAATCCCGCCAAGGCCGCGGCCCAGTTCGGAGATCAGGTCAACGCGGCCGGCTGGGACGGCCGGACTTCCGACGGCTGGCTCGAGCTGGCCTCCGGCGCCCGGGCGATCATCAACCTCGCCGGGGAGAATATTGGAGCGGGCCGCTGGACAATGAAGAGGAAGCGGGCGATCGTGATGAGCCGCCTGAACGCCGGCCAGGCTGTCGTGGACGCCGTCCGCAGAGCTCCGGCCAAGCCGGAAGTCGTCATCCAGGCGTCGGCCGTCGGATACTATGGCTCCCGGGCTCATGAAGCGCTGGACGAGTCGGCTTCCGCGGGCCGCGGATTCCTGGCCGGCCTGGTTCGAAATTGGGAGGACTCGACTGCGGAAGCCGAGAGGTACGGCGTGAGAAGGGTGGTCATCCGTTCGGGCCTTGTGCTGGATGCCGACGGCGGTGTTTTGCCCCGTATGCTAAGGCCGTTTCGTCTGTTCGCGGGAGGCCCGCTCGGCTCCGGCCGGCAATGGCTGTCCTGGATCCATCTCCGGGATGAAGTCGGGGCCATCCGCTTTCTTCTCGAAAGGCAAGACCTGTCCGGAGTTTTCAACCTGACCGCCCCGAAGCCTCTGATGATGATCGAGTTTGCGCGGATCTTGGGACGGACGATGCGCCGGCCGGCGATCTTTCGAGTTCCGGCCGTCGGGCTTCGTTTCCTCTACGGAGAAATGGCCGAAGAGACTCTTCTCGCCGGACAAAGGGTCGAGCCGAGAGCTCTGCTCAGAGCCGGCTTTGCATTCCTCTATCCCGGATTGGAAAACGCACTGCAGGAAATCCTCAGATAAGAACCTCGGGGGGAATATCCCTCAAGTTGAATCGGGAGGCCATGCTCCGGCCGTAGGCTCCCGCGCACAGGATCGCCAAAACATCGCCTCTTTGCGGAACCGGCATCCTTATCTCCCTAGCGAAAACATCCCCGGTTTCACAGAGGTTGCCGGCGATAGTGAGGGTTTTCATCCGGCCGTCAAAGACGCGTCCGCAGTTGACGATATGGTGCTGAGCCTGGGGATAGATCGCCGGTCTGGGGAGGCTGTTGAACGTGCCCGCGTTGACACAGGCGAACAGCTGGCCGTAGCTTTCTTTGAGGTATTCGACCCGGAGCAGCAGGACGCCGGCGTCGGCGACCAGGTATTTTCCGGGCTCGATGACCACGGCCTCGATGCCGAGCCCGGAGCCGGCAATTTGCCGGGCGATATGGGAGGCGTACTTATCGAGGGGGAAAATGCTCTGGTGTCTCTGGTAACGAGGTCCGAAACCGCCTCCGAAATCCAGGAATTCCAGCCGGAAGCCGCCCTTTTCTATCCGCCGGGCCATGGACACCATCTTGTCGACGGCCGTGCTGACCACCTCGAAGTCCTCATTCACCCAGCCGGACCCCAGGTGCTGGTGCAGACCGACCGGAAGGAATCCATAGGACGCGGCCCTCTCCAGAGCCGTAAGAACCTTGCTCTCTTCGACGCCGAACTTGACCGGCGTTCCGTCAGACGACCTGACCCCGGCCGTAATGACTTTCGGATTGAAGCCGCGCCCGATGCCCGGATTCCAGCGGACCGCAACTCTGATCTTTTTCTCCCGGAAGCCCTTGGCCCTCAGTTCCCGCATCACTTCCAACTGCTCCAGGGCGTCGATATTCACAGTCAGCCCGTCGATCCGGAAGACGCGTTCGAGGTCCGCGCCGCTGAGGGAAGTCCCGGTGAAGAGAATCCTGGACGCAGGATAGCCGGAACGGCGGGCCTCCTCCACCTCTTGCGGAGAAACAGCGTCGATCCAGGCGCCTTGTCCTTGCAGCATCTTCAGGATTTCCCGGTGAGGATTGGCCTTCATGGCGTAGGCGATCCGCAGAGGCTGCCGCAGGTGCTTGGAGAACGTCCGGTGAAGGATTTGGTAGTTCGAGGAGATCTGAGCCCGGCTGTAGACGAAAACCGGAGATCCGTTCCGTTTAGCGACCTGTTCGGCCGAGACCCTCCCCAGATAAAGCGTCCGTCCCTTCAACCGTAGAAATGTGTTTTCCCACCACACGCCATCCCTCCTTATTAGTCAGGTCTTCTCCTCGAACAGGTCGAGCTGGCCCTTGGCCAATTTCCCGGCGATCTCCATAAGGACAGGATACTTCTCCAGCATCGTTTTGGGGATATTCAAAAGCTGTCCGGAGATCTTGTTCTTGATTTGGAGCGCATTGGCCAGAGCCTGACCGCGGTAGTGGTTATTGGTGATGACAAAAACCTTGTCGGTGTTTCGGCCGAGGTCCTTGATCCTCTCCACCCAGTCATCCAGCTCTTTGTCGCTGTAGAGATAATTATAGCGGTCGTCGCGGCCGGCCTCCTTCCGGAACCAATCTTTGTCGTTTCGTCCGTGGAGCCGGACGTAGGAGAAGTCCCGGATCGTCGTCCTGGCGCTCGGCGCGATGGAGGGGCCGATCAGCGGCTGGTCGATGTTGCAGAAGCAAACCCGGTGGGCGGTGAGCATCTCGTAAAAAACGGGATGGTCCCAGGAAGAGTGCCGCACCTCGACCGTCACTCGATCTCCGCTGAAGGCCCGAAACAAACGTTCCAGATAATCCACGTGGGCATCGGAGCGGTAAAAAGACCAGGGAAATTGGAAAAGAATCGTCGCCAATCGCTGCTGCGTCCGCAGGGGCTCTATCCCAAGCCGGAAGGCATCGACATCCTTTTGCGACCAGCTTTCACGGTCATGGGTGAAAACCTGGTGGGCCTTGACCGCAAGGAGGAAGTCCGGGAAGCCGGCCAGCCTCTTGACCCATGAGAGCGACAGGGAGACGGCCGGAGGGCGATAGAAAGTGCTGTTGATCTCGATCATATTGATATAGGCCGCCAGGAATGGAAGCGGATGGAATCCGGGCTCTCTGTGCGCGGGGTAGACGATTCCCTCCCAGTCCGCGTAGCTCCATCCGGCGGTCCCGATGTAAAAGCCGCTCATCAAGGGGTATTATAATCGTTTCATAGCGCCGACGAAAGCGGCTTGAGGAGATCGTGCAAAAGATTCCGAAAAAGGGTAGACTTGTGAACAGAATATCGTTTGAAGTATGATCGACCGATGTCCTGGGATTGGGAAAAAAGAATAGCGGAGACTTATCAGAGAATCGGGGCGGATATCCGCCGGACTCCCCTTGAATCCTCCGGGGCCTTGAGCCGCCTGACGGGAGCGGAAGTTTTCCTGAAATGGGAAAGTGAGCAGCGGACCGGATCGTTCAAATTTCGGGGAGCGCTGAACAAGGTGCGGACTTTGTCCCCGGAGGAAAAGAAAAAGGGGATCGTCTCGGCCTCCACCGGGAACCACGGACTGGGAATCAGCCTGGCCGCGGAGATGGAAGACGTCTCTCTGACGCTCGTGCTGCCTCGGACCGTTTCCGAGGAGAAGAAAAACCGTCTCCAAAATGGACGCGCGGAAATCGTGGTCCATGGGGAAAGCTGCGATAGAGCCGAGATTTGGGCGCGGTGTCTGGCCGAGAGGACGGGCCGAACGTTCATCTCCCCTTACAATGATGAGGAAATTATCGCAGGACAGGGGACCATCGGTCTTGAAATCGTCGAGGACCTCCCCGACGTCGAGGCTGTGCTCGTTCCGGTCGGAGGAGGAGGTTTGATCTCCGGGATTGCCGGTTATCTCAAAGCTTCGGTCCGGGAGGTCGAGGTGATCGGCGTCGAGCCGGCCTCCTCGGGCTTTATGACAGCCTCGCTGGCTGCCGGTCACATCGTCGAGATTGAAGAAGGAGAGACCATCGCGGAGGCCGTGGCCGGAGGAATAGAACCAGGCTCCATCACCTTTCCGCTCTGCCGGGAGCTCTTGGACCGGATCCTCCTTGTCGATGAGCCGCTGATCAAGAAGGCGATGTCTCTGGTGCTCGACCACCACCAGAAAATGGTCGAAGGCGCGGGAGCGCTTTCTCTGGCCGGGCTGTTGAAGGAAAAACCGAGGTTGCAAGGGAAAAGAGCCATCCTGGTGGTCAGCGGCGGGAACATCGCCGCCCCGGTCTTCCAGGGCGCCGTCGGATCGGCGTAGGTGAAGGAAGAAGCGGCGAGCCGGCGATCTTTGTGCCGCGAAAGAGAATCGGGCTTTCCATTGTGCCGGCCGAAATGGGGACCTTGTGCTCCGCCGCCTTTTTGCTTATGATGGCACTGAAGAACCGCATGAGAAGACTTGTCCTCATCAGCCCGGCTTTTTTTCTCTTGTTGGTCGCCCTGCTCCCGGGCTGCCGGGCTCCTGAAGAGCGGCTCTATACTTTCGGCATTTTCCAGATCACCGACGCCCCGACGCTGAATGAGGCCCGGAGGGGATTCATTCAGGCACTGAAGGATGGGGGTCTGGGAGACGGCGTGGATATCCGCTTAATGGAGCGGACCGCCGGGGGAGACACCACGGAAGCCCAGCAGATCGCCCATCAGTACGTCGAGGAGAAAACGGACATGATCGTGGCCTTGTCCACGCAGTGTTTGCAGGCCGCCATCATAGCCGCTCCCAAGGTTCCTGTGGTCTTCACCTCCGTGGCGAATCCGTATCTTCTTGGTGTGGGCCGGTCCGCCGAAAATCACGTCAGAAACATCACCGGAGTCGCCTCGACCGGGCCGATCAAGCAGATTCTCGGTTTTATTCGCGAGGCCCTGCCCGGAGCCAAAAGGATCGGGACGCTATGGACACCGGCTGAACTCAATTCCGAATACTACCTCCGGCTGCTGCAGGAAGGGGCCGCCGAGCTGGGCTTCGAGGTGATCTCCCAGCCCGTGGCCAATTCCAACGAAGTCCTGCTGTCCGGCCAGATGCTGCTCAACCGCAAGATCGATGCGATCTTCCCGATCTCGGACAACACGATCAACGCAGCCTTTGAAACCCTGGGACGGCTGGCCCAAGAGAACGGGGTTCCGTTGTTCGGCGGATTCCCTCTGTTCGCCCGGCTGGGCGCCTGTGCGGCCATGGGCTGGGACTTTTACGAGATGGGCTATAGAACCGGTGAGATCGCTCTCCGGATCAAGAACGGCGAGGACCCCGGCCGCATTCCCATTCAAACCATGAGCCGGGTGCGACTTCACCTCAACCTTCAAGCCGCCGAAAGGCAGGGCGTGATTTTCTCGCCTCAGATACGGGAACGAGCGGATGACGTCATCAAAGCGGACGGTTCCCGGGATCCCGCAGAGGCCGGCCGGTAGAGAGTCCGCCATCCCCCTTAAACTCCTCCTGCGGCGGTCCGTCTTATCGTCTGATCTCAAAATCAAGATGTCTGTGAGACGCACCTTAGAATGGGGATAGGACAGCCCGGCCCTTTCCCAAGCGCCGGGCCTTATGGATCGCGTCCTGAGTGAGATCAATAGCGAGAGAGCAGGCTTCGACGAGGGGTTTTTTCATGACGAGGTAGCAGAGGAGGCTGGAAGAGAGGAAACAGCCCGTGCCGTGGACGTCCTTGGCTTTCTTTTTGTGTCGGAAGAGAACGCAGCGTTCGCCGTCGTAGAGCACATCCACAGCTTCTCGGGCAAGGTGTCCGCCCTTGATCAAGCAGGGAGCGGCCAGGCGCTCAGCGACCCGGCGGGCGGCCTCTTTCATGTCTTCGGGTCGTCGCAGGCTGCGTCCGGAGATTAAGGCGGCCTCGTCCAGATTCGGGGTCAGCAGTGTTATCCGGCCTTTGATCCGGTCGAGATAGGAGGGGACGGCCCTTTTTTCAATAAGCCACCGGCCCGAGCTCGACCGGAAAACAGGGTCGACGACGATGGGAAGTCCCCGTTGATCGTCCAGGATGCGCCCGAGAACGGGAATGTTCTCTTTGCCGCCGAGCATGCCGACCTTGATACCGGCGGGGGCCACATCCTGGACCAGGATTTGGTACTGCCGGTGAAGAAACGGACCGCCCAGACAACGGACCGCCTCAACCCGCCGGCTGTTTTGAGCCGTTGCCGCGGTCAGGAGACCCGCCCCCGGGAATCCGAAGCTCCGGAAGACGGCCATATCCAGAAGAACGCCGGCTCCAGCGGAGGGATCGAATCCGGCGATTGAGACCAGCACTTTATCCAAGACGGACTCCGACCGGAATGGAGAGGGATTCAATGAATGGCATCAAGGCTTTACGACTCGCCGGCCGTATGTTAGCATACTGGAAAGGCCGATGAAAGCAAGGAGCCATATCGTTGTCTCCGGACGCGTCCAGGGCGTGTTTTTTCGAGATCACACCCGGCGGTGGGCGGCCTCCCTCGGACTGACAGGCTGGGTCAAGAATCTGCGGGATGGCCGGGTCGAGGTTCTGGCGGAAGGGGAGAAGGAAGATCTCGAAGCCCTGCTTGCCAAGCTGAAACAGGGGCCGCCCGCGGCCACTGTCGAGAACGTCACCGTCGCCTGGGACGACTTCCGCGATGAATTCCGGGATTTCCGGATCGCCTGGGTCTGACCTCGAGGATCAGTCCCCGGCTTTCCGCTCGTCCAGGAATTTCCTCCGGCAGGCCTCCGAACAGAAATAATGGTCTTTTCCGTCGATTCTATCCAGGATCGCCTCGTCCTTTGGGAGGTAAGTGTTGCAGACCTCGTCTTTGACCATCATCCCGGAAAGCCGTGGCCGCGGCCGGTCTCGCCGGGAGAGGCGCCGCGGAAATAACAACAAGCGAACAAAAAGATAGATGACGTAAGCGAGGATGATGTAAAAAAGGAAACGAAAGAAAACGCCGGTCATCTTTCGAATGTAGCGGAAATAAAGGCGGCTGTCAACGCCAGGAGGGCCGGTGGGCGCATCTTTTTCTCCTTGTCCCCCAGCGAATCACCGATCTGGGATGGGCCACCGGGGCGGTTTCCTTGCGTTTCCCGGGGTACAAAGCTAAAATAAATGAGCAGGGAAAATGAAATCCACGGCCCCCGGGCTTGCCGCCCTTTTCTTGACGATGGCGGCGCTTGCCGTTTCTCTCCCGGCCTTACGGCTTGAACACGAACAGCAAGAGAAGGCCGAAATCCGCCATGAAGTCACCGTGACGCTGAAGCTCGTCCAGGTCTTCGTCGTCGACAAGAAAGGCAATCCCATTGTCGATTTGACCAAGGACGATTTTCGTGTCTTTGACAACGGAAAAGAGCACGTTATCACTGAATTCGAAAAGCACACCCTGAGGCGACCTGCTCAAGGCACTGAAGAACGCGGGATGAGTTTGGAGGAACCCCCCCCTCTTCCTTCGCGAAACCTGATGCCGCGCAAATTCTTCCTGTTCTTTGATTTTGCCTATAACACTCCCAAAGGGCTCCGGAAGGCCAAGGAAGCGGCTCTTCATTTCATCGATTCCCGGTTGCGGCCGACGGACGAGGTGGGCGTGCTCTCCTATTCCGGGCTGGAGGGTCTCGATCTTTGGGAGTCTCTGACCGCCGATCACCAGAAAGTCCGGGAGGTTGTTGATGCCTTCGGTTTGAAGAGGCTTTCAGGCCGCGTGGAGAACCTGCAGGAAAAATATTATGCGGCTGTGACAGGACAAAACCCGGCCGATGCCGGGGCCTGGGGCCGGGCCACCCTGCGGGGGCCGGAGAAACGGCTGCCCGACATGGGAGCTCGGCCCGATTTTGACAGCTCTCTGGAGCTCAGATCATGGAAGTTCGCCGAGAAAGGCGAACTCCACGCCGTGGCCTTCGCCGACCGGATCACCGATCTCGCCAAGGCTCTCCGCTACATACCGGGCCAAAAAAACATCGTTCTTTTCTCTTCCGGCGTTCCCTATTCTCTTATCTATGGAATTCAGGCTCCTTATGGGGACGTGCGTTTCGGGAGCTTCGGGAATTCCCTCCTCAAACAGCGCTACGAAGACATGCTCAGCGAGTTGACGGCCGCGAACTGCATCATCTATGCGCTGGACACGGAAGACGCCGGAGCCAGCCTCAAGAAAGAGACCCGGACGATGGGCGTGTTCACTCTTCAAAAGCTGACCAATGATACGGGGGGCCAGTACTTCGGCAATATCAATCGCTACGCGGAGCACATCGAGAGGATCCAGAATCTGACCGGGTGCTATTATGTCCTCGGATACCCGGTGGATGAAAAATGGGACGGCGCCTTTCACCCGATCCGGGTCGAGGTTAGCCGGCCGGATTGCGAAGTTCATGCCCAAAAGGGATACTATAATCCCAAGCTGTTCAAAGAATACAATGAACTCGAGAGAATGCTCCATCTCGTCGACCTGGCCTTGAATGAAGATCCCGTTTACCAGACGCCGATCAGGTTCACTGTGAAGCGCAGGCCGTGTCCGGCCGACGGGACGGTCAATCTGTGCATATCGGCAGAGCTGCCTCTCGAAAAGATCTCCGAGGTTATCCAAGGCCGGGTCGAAATTGTCAGCCTCGTCTTCGATGAGGACGGAAACACCATCGACTTGAAGCGACAGGAGCGGACATCCGCCGAGCTCTCGAAAATGAGAGCCCCGCATGACGCCGAATTCAAACTGGCCCCCGGGACCTACGAATGCCGGGTGATCATCCGGAACCTGGAAACCGGGAGAGGCGCCGTGGGCGGACTTACGGTGACGATCGAGAATGAGCGGCCGTCCGGATGATCGGTCTGTACCCGAAATTGCCGATAGAAAATTGTCTTTGCGAACAACGTGAAGCCATCCGGCCCTTTGGGCCGTCCCGAGTATAACGCGGGATCCCAACGGCCATTTGGGGTCTCTACAATCCGCTTGATTCTCGTCCCCTCAAAAAGTAAGATAAAAAAGCCAATAGACAGAAAAAGAGAGACCTGTGGATTCATCATCACTCGAAGAACGGGGAAACCGCCGGGAGAGAGTCCCCCATTTTGCCCGGAAGGTCTTGTTGGAGCACTGAGAGATTTGATCAGAGAGATACGAAGAGGGAATCCCCGGGCCATCGCCAGGGCCATCTCTCTTGTTGAAAACGACACGGACGGCGCCCAGCGATTGATGAAGCAAATTTTTGCCTGTCGCCAAGACGCCGTCGTGCTGGGGATTACAGGGGCGCCCGGAACCGGGAAGAGCACTCTGGTCGACCAGCTCATCGGCCGGCTGCGCGCGGCCGGCCGAAGGATTGGGATCGTGGCCGTCGACCCTTCTTCTCCCTTCAGCGGAGGAGCCATCTTGGGCGACCGGATCCGGATGATGCGGCACAGCATCGACTCCGAAGTGTTCATCCGCAGCATGGCGACGCGCGGCCATCTCGGCGGCCTGGCCAAGGCGGCGGGAGAGGCGATCACCATTTTCGAAGCGGCCGGCAAGGATTACGTCCTCGTTGAGACGGTCGGCGTCGGTCAAGACGAGGTTGAGGTTGTCAAGTTGGCCGACCTGATCCTTGTGGTCCTCACGCCGGGAGCCGGCGATGAAATCCAGACCTTTAAGGCCGGGATCATGGAGATCGCCGATATCTTTGTCATCAACAAGGCCGACCATCCCGGCGCCGAAAAGATGCAGCGGCAGCTTCGGGCGATGCTCGAGATGGGCCTGTCCACTCCCGATCTCCCGGCCGTGGTCCAGACCGTGGCCACAAAGGGAAAGGGAATGGATGAGGTGATGGCCGAGATCGAGCGGCGCATGCTCACCCGGGACGGTCCTGGCCAAGAGGTTCGCCGGAAAAAGCTTCTCTCCTGGATGCTGAAAGATGTGATGAGAGAGAAAATCGATCGGCTCATCAGCCGGGATATTCCGGCTTCGGTTATCGATCGCTATGTCGATGAAATATATCACCGCCAAACGGATCCTTATACCGTCGCGGATGAGCTCATTTCCCGGCTCAAGGAAAAACGTTGAAAATCAAAGGCATCCACCATATCGGGATTGCGGTTGCCGACCTGGAAGAGAGTTTAGCCCGGTGGGTGGCCCTGTTCGGAGCCGTGCCAAGTTCCATCGAAGAGATCCCGGAGGGGGGCGTGCGCGTTGTCCATCTCCGATTCAGCGAGGGCTCCATGATCGAGCTTCTTTCGCCGCTCGGCAAGGGCTCCCCGGTCGCCCAGTTTCTGGAAAAACGGGGAGAAGGCGTTCAACACTTCACGCTTGAGGTCGATGATATCGAAGCGGCCTTCCGGGAGCTCACGGAAGCCGGCGTCCAGTTCATCTCGGAAAAGCCTCAGCTCGGAGCGGGGGGAGCCCGGGTGGCCTTCATTCACCCCAAGAGCCTGAACGGAGTGTTGGTTGAAATCAGGCAGGGACGAAAACCTCAGCCGCCGGACCTCCAGCCTTCTTGATCACGGCTAATCGTCAGAACCCGGCGCGCAAAATTCGCTGCATCCTCAAGGTCGTTGTCGTCGGGATGAGTGCGGGCCGAGGCCGCCATTTCCGTCCAGACTTCATGCTCCGGTGACCGGCCGAGGACTTCGAGAGCCTGGGGCGAGACCTTGCCCCGGCAGGAGAAAGTGGAGATGAGCTCGGCCTGGCTGGAGACGACGACGGCATATTCGACGGCCTCCCGGGAAAGGCGGCTTCCGGTGTGGGCTCCATGGGTGGAGAAGAGGGCAATCTTCTTGCCCTTCGGGATTCCCCTGAGCCAATTTTCGACCGGGACGGGGATGCTGTGGGAATGGACCGGGAAGCCGATGAAGACGAGATCGTATTCGTCCAGACGTTTGACCTCGGCGATCCGTTTCAAAGCCTTGGGCTCGGGCAGGCCGGCGAAGATGGCGGCCGCGACCTGCTCTGTATTCCCGGTCAGGCTGTAATAGGCAATCAAGATATTGGACATAGCCCCATTTTTCCACAATGGCACAGAAAATGCCAGCCCTATGTCTTTCTCGGAAGGAAGATGGTGATCGTCGTCCCTTTCTGGACTTCGCTCTCGACCCGGATCGTTCCGCCGTGGTCCTCGACGATCTTTTTGGCGATGGGAAGGCCGAGGCCGGTTCCGACGTCCTTGGTGGAGAAGTAGGAATCGAAGATTCTGTCGACGACATCTTTGGCCATTCCCAATCCGGAATCCCTGACGCTCAGGCTGAGACGGTCCGCTTCGGCCTTCATCCTGATTTCGATCTCTCCCTTGTCCCGGATCGCTTCAATGGCGTTGATAAAGATATTGCGGACGGCGATCTTGATCTTGGACTTGTCGGCTTCGACCCGGAAATCTTTCCCTTCAAAGATTTCGCGGAATCGGATTCGCTCGGAAATGACGTTCCGGTAGGGCGTGACGACCTCGCCCACGGCCTCTTTCAAATCGAAAAATCCTTTTTTAAGGCTGGCGACCCGGCTGAGTGCCAGGAACTCCTGGGCGATGCGCCGCAGATTCTCGACTTCGCTGATAATGTAGGAGGCCGACTCGCGGAGGGCCGGCTCGAAATCGCCGCTCTTGTCCTCGTAGACGCGGAGGATGTGTTCCGCCGAAAGTTGGATTGGAGTCAGGGGATTCTTGATCTCGTGGGCCACCTTTTGGGCCATCTCCGCCCAGGCCACTTTCTTGCCCAGGTCGGCGATTTCCTGCTGGTGTCGTTTCAGGTCCTTGATCATGGCGTTAAATCCGTCGACCAGCGTTTTCATCTCGTCGTGGGAGCGGTGCTCGATTGAGATCTCGAGGTTTCCCAGGCCGACCTCCCGCGTGCCCGTCAGAAGCTTCCTCACGGGAGAGATGATCATCCGCCCGATCCCCCGGGCGAAGATCGAGACTCCGAGAATGAGGAAGGCCGAAACGAACACGAGGAATTCGATCAACTCTTCCGTGGCGCCGGCGATTTCCTGGGCCTCAAAAGGGAAGGGGAGAGAAATGAGGAACTGGGAACGCTGGATGGTGTAGGGAATGGTCAGACTCTGGAAGGAATATTCGCCGATTTTCTGCCTTTGGATGGAGAACGGCTTATTCTCGTTTCGAATCCTGTAGAAAGTTTCTCCGTCGATGAGATCGGGGAGCAATCCCCAGTCGAAGAACTCGCGGCGACTGGAGGAGATCAAGCGACCTTCGCCGTAGAGATTGACATCGGTGGCGATGGCCGAGCTGATCCAAAGAACGAGGTCATCGGTGGGGGCGATGAGCGTGGCTTTCTCTTCCTGCTGCAGGCTGATAAAATCCTGCATGATGTTCCGGGCCAGGTTGGCGTGAATCTCGGCCTTCTCCTGGAAATGCTGGCTGAAGGTCCGGATAAAGAAACGGTGGGAGAAGAGCGTGAAGAGGAACAGGGAAATCACGGCCACGGTGATAAAGGCGGTGTAGACGCGGCTCGAAAACGACCACAGGAGCGCTGCGCCTCTGCGCCTTCTCAGGACGGAGGGAAGAAAGAGAAGAAAAAGGAAGGTCAGGGCAAGGTAGAAGATTGCGAGTTTCAAGAACTCGACGGTCAAGCCCAGAATGTTTTCACAGGGGATAAAGAAGGAATAGACCTTGTTCTGAAAGGGGAAATTAAAGCTGTCGTAGGTTCTCCCCTTGTCCCTGAAAACCAGCCACACGCCCTGGGGGGACCGTTTGATCCGGTCCATCACCTCGCCCGTGATTCCGGAAGTCATCCGGTGAGGGTTGAAAAGGAGGTGTCCTTGCTCATTGAAGATGGCGAAACCGAATTCCTGTTGATGGAGGGAGGGGAGCCGGCTGACCTTGAGGAGTTCAAAATAGGGATTGGCGGAGTAAAGGAACGGGAGCATTTCCGGATCGACGGCCAGCGAGAAGGCCGTGCGGCCGAGATACGTGTCCTCCTCGAACCAGTCTTTGTACGCCAGGATGAATTCCCTTTCCTTTCCGAGAGAGGGGACGTTCAGACGGGAGACTGTCCAGTCGGGATTCAAAGGCAACTCGATCTCCGGCTGATAAAGTTGGGGGATATTGAGCGAGAAGCGGGAGAGAGCGGCGCCTTCTGCGTCACTGACTTCGAGGATCGAGTACCAGTTGAACTTGGCCGCGAGGGTGCTCTCCCAGAGCGACCGGGCCAGGGGGGATGCATCAGGATTCCGGAGAAAGGATAAGACGGCCGGTTGCTTCTTATCGATTTCCGGAAGCGATTGTTGAATGATGAAATCCGCCCAGTCCTCTTGGGCCAGGATGGTATCGCGCAGGAAGTTCTGGACGAGGGACGAGAAACGGGCCGAGGAACGCAGGCGGATATCCGTCGAATTGAAAAGCGCCGCCAGGAGGATCAAGGCGAAGACAATGCCCTGCTTTTTCATCTTGGGCGCGAGAGCCAGGAGAGGCAAGCCGAGAGCTACGATCGCAACAGAGACAAACGATGGGATGAGATCAGAACGGCGGGCGGCGAGCCCTATATAGATCCCGGACGTCCAGACGAGCGGGGGAAGAGCGAACATCCAGTGCCGGGAGAAACGGCGGATGAGGTCAAGGGCGAGGAAGACGATCCCGCCGCAACTGAGGGTCATGAAGACGATCCCGAAATGGAGGAGCAGAAAGGATGCGTCTCCGGAAAAGCGCAACAGATTGATATTGGAATTGGCCGTAAGATCGGCGATGAAGCCGTGATAAACCGTCAACACTCCGAATGCGACGCTCGAAAAAAAAGTGATCATGAGCCAGCTCTGTCCGAGGGAGAGAGTCCTTCCGGGGACACGGATGAGCCGCCGGACAAACAGGATAAACGCGGCGACGATCAGGCCTAGAGAAAGGGCACTTAAGAATATATCAGCCGGTGACTGGGTCAGCCCGCGCCAGGAAATGAAGCCGGCCTGAGCGGGAGAAAAGGCCGGCTTTGATGGATTCCATTCCAGCCGGCTCAAGAGCATAAGAACGGCGCGCAATCCCGCCAGAGCAAGAACGAAGAGCGGAAAAGATCCGGATGGGGAGCGGGAGGTGGAAAGAAGAAGCCGGGCCAGGTCAATGACAAGCAGGCTGAGGGCCAGTGCCAACGCAGCGGCGAAGAGGAGGATCATCATCTCCCGGAGCTGGGATTGAAGCGAGCGCAGGGAAGGAGAGGTCAAGTTGACGGTGGCCACGATCTCCCGGCGCTGGTTCCGGAGGGGGAAGAAGACCTGCCGGACTTCGCTGTCCAGATGCGGTTCTCCAAGATATTCGTCGTTGTGGCGGGTGAAAATCTTCTCGAAGCCGGAAACATCATCGCGAAAATCCCAATATTCGATATGACCGCTCTTGCCTAAGGCGCCCTTGAGGAAATGATACTCAGAAAGGAAGGGTGTCCTGAGCCGAGGCCGGAAGGCCAAGAGGCGAAAAAGAACGATTTGTTCGGATTCTCGGATCCGGGCCGAAAAAACAAGATACACAGAAGCTCTGTTGCGGACCAGGAGGCTGATCCCCGGCACGGAAGGACGGAAATCGATCACATTGCCCATCCAGACCTCGAGGAAGGCGTCCTCATTGTAATAGGCGATGCCCTCGAGATTGGGATCCATCGACAAAGCCCTGAAAAGAGCAAAAACCTGGTTCTCCTCGTTGGGAAACGCCGGCCCGGCGAGATGGCTGAGCCGCGCTGTCATCGAGAGTTCGAGGGCCGAGTATTCGCGCTTCACCAATTCGGCCTGGCGCCGCAGGGTGCGCAAGCTTTTTTGGGGTCCGTGACCGGCATAGAAGCGGGGCAGCAGAAAGGAGAGCATGAGAAAAAGGAGAGACGAAACGAATCCCCCAAGGATCCACAGTCGCAGTCCGCGTAAACGAACAGGAAAGGCGGGCGTCTTCATAGGGTCTCGGCTTTGATCTCCGTGATTCTCCAGGGGAGCGGGGGACTCCCGCGCCGCGGCGGCTCTCTGGTCAAGCGAAAAAACGCCAAAAGGACATATTGATTGCCGGTTTTCCTGTTCTTGAAGGACCAGCGGGCTTTAAAAATGAAGCTTTCTTTTTTGGCCAAAACGGACCGATCGCTGTCGCCATAGAATTCAAACGTGGAATAGGTGGCATAAATCCGGCGGAAGAAAAGATAGGTCTGCCCGGGGGACATCTGATCCGAAAAAGAGATCGGCTCCGGGAGAGAGATGTGGATATGTCCCCGCGACGAGAACAGCGAGAAAAGAAGATGAGGATCGTCCTGAAAGAAGGCCTTTTCGATCGTTTTGGTCGTTTGAGAGATCAAAGAGAGAGTCAGAAGGAACGGAAGGATACCGATGGGAGCCACCTTGCGAATGGTAGCACAGAGATTTCGGCCAGCGCAAGCGGCTGGTTTAACTGCGGTCGGAGTCTTGGACTCCGACGATGGTTCTCAACTCTTCTCTGATCTTATCGATGGTTTCCAGTTTGCCTTGAATCCGGCTGAAGAGCGCCTCCTGGCTTCGGATCCCTTCCTCGATCAAGAAAGCGGCACTCTCCGAGCGACTCCGGAAGAGGCCGGTTTCCACCAGCATGTTCAGCTTTTTGTTGCTTTCCTCGTTCACTCGGATCGTCAGAACCGTGTTCCTGGAGGCCAGGGCCTTGTCGATCGCCTTTTTTATGGATTCAGCGGTCTTGGTCGCCAGTCTCTCGACCTGGTCTCCGATTTCGCTGATGGCGCATTCCACATGGTTTTTGGTTTTTTTGCCGGGAATTTTGTTTTCTGTATCGTCCATTGTTATCTCCATGTAATATTGTAATTAAATTACATTTGATAACGTATCATAATTACATAGTCCTGTCAATAGAAAAATTTAGATTAGAAAGATTGTGTTAGACGCAGAAAAATCCGGACTCGGATCTCTTCTTTGCGGAATGACGTTGACTTCTAGTCTTTTTTTTCTTCCGCCTTGGCTTCTTCCTCGAGCTTTTTTGTCCTCGCTGCGTCTTTGATGCTGCTGATTCCTGCGATCAGAGCGATTAAACCGCCGAAGAAGAGGATGGGCGGGATACAGCCGAGGACGAGCTCATAAAAAGGACGCCACCACACAATAACCAACCAGACACCTGCGGCCATGGCGATTAGGCCTCCGACGATGGCCAGGAACTTGCCCATGAATGCACCTCCTCTTTTTTTCTTTGCGGATTATAACAAAACTCTTATTTGGAGGCAACATTTTTTCTTGCGAAAAATTTAGTTGGCTTGCCGCCGGTTTTTGGATTACAGTAGGTGATGGAGGGAATCTTATCAAGGAGGTCCCATGGATCGAAAGAATCGACGAATTTCCGGCTTCCCGGTTTTCTCACTATTGGCCCTCGTTTTGATGGGGGCTTTCGGCGCGGATACCCGAGGGCAAGAGGCCCTCTTCATCGGTCCCCTGAGGGTCTTATCCGGACATTCGGCCTCAGGTTTCCTTGATGTCCCGGCCGGAGAGGATCCCGGCTCGGCCATCCCCGTGACCGTCATCCGCGGAGCCCGGGAGGGAAAGACGCTGGCGCTCGTGGCGGGCGTGCATGGCTATGAATATCCCCCCATTTTGGCCCTCTACCGCCTGAAGGAGATGATCGATCCTCAAGAGCTCGCCGGTACGCTCATTCTGGTCCATATCGCCAACCTCCCTTCCTTCCAGAAACGGACGATCTATTATAATCCCTATGACTGGAAGAATCTCAACCGCGTCTTTCCCGGAGATCCCAAGGGGACGCTCAGCCAGCGCACCGCCTTTATCCTGACGGAAGAAGTGGTCAAAAAATCCGACGGGTTGATCGATCTTCACTGTGGAGACGGGAATGAGGCGCTGATCCCCTATACGTACTGGATGAAAACGGGCCGGTCCGAAATGGATGATTTGACCCGGGCCATGGCCCTGGCCTTCGGCATCCCGCATATCATCATCGATGAAACCCGTTCGAAAGACCTCACCGATTCAAAGTACCTGGGGAACACGGCCGTCCTCCTCGGCAAGCCGGCTATTACCACGGAATCGGGCCTTCTGGGAAGAACAGACGAGGAATCCGTCCGCCGTAACATCGAAGGAATCCTGAGCGTGATGCGGCTGTTTCGGATGATCGAGGGAACCCCTGCGCCGGCGCCCGAGCCGGTGTGGATCGACCGCTATGAAGTGGTCTACAGCCGAACCGATGGGCTTTTCTACCCATTGGCTAGGATGGGGCATTACGTTGTCAAGGGTCAGAAAGTCGGTTGGACCACCGATTTCCTAGGTCACATCGAGGAAGAGCTCCGAGCGCCGTTTAGCGGCATCATGCTCTACATTATCAACACCCCGCCGACGAGCCAAGGAGAGCCGCTCTTCGAGGTCGGCCGCGTGCTGGAAGGCAATCCAAAATAGTCCGCCCGCATTGTCCCGTATCGGTCGTTGATTCTCTTTTTCCCAAGGCGAGGGATGGTTGCCGAGAAGTCCGGATGAGCGACGAGCGGGCCGACGAGCCACCTGCTGTAACCGAGGCGAGGGGTATTAGCTCGGAGGTCCGTCGACGACTGAGCGGGCACGGTTTCTCTCCGGAAGGAGAGAAGAGCGAAGGAGGAGTTCGGAGCAAGGTTCCTCGCCGCGGAACCGAGCGGGCCGACGAGCTCATACCCCGAGCCTTTTGACATGATTTTCCCCACTGTGCTATAAAGTGAGGCTGCGTTTTCCAAGGAAAAGGAATGTCCGACCTCAGCCTTCTTGTCCTTGCTGCCGGAATCGGTCGACGATACCGCGGTCTCAAGCAGGTGGATCCGGTCGGGCCGGCGGGGGAAACCATACTGGATTATTCCCTTTATGGGGCCCTCCGGGCGGGGATCTGTCACGTTACATTCGTCATCCGCAGGGAGATCGAAAGGATTTTCCGCCAGGCCGTCGGCCGGCATTGGGAGAGACAGTTCGATGTCCGTTATGTTTTTCAGGAGCCGGAGGTCGGTCTCCCCGAAGGCTTTCCGGTTCCTCCGGATCGAGTGAAACCCTGGGGAACGGCGCACGCGATCCTGATCAGCCGTGAAGCCGTCTCGACTCCGTTCGCGACCATCAACGCGGATGATTTCTATGGACCGAGCGCTTTTCAGGATCTGTCGAATTGGCTCCTCAACACGCCGTTTCCATCGGGTTCCGGCGAGGAATATGCCTTTGTCGGATATCGCCTTCGGAACACTCTCTCTGAGCAAGGTTATGTCTCTCGAGGCGTCTGCCGGATCGACGCCCAAGGGTACTTGGCCGAGGTCGTGGAGAGGGTAAGGGTGGAGAAAGAAGGGCCGGGAGCCCGCGCGCTGGACGAACAAGGGGCCTGGATGTCACTCACCGGCAAGGAGGTCGTCTCGATGAACTTCTGGGGTTTCCGGCCGAGCCTGTTCGCCCATCTGGAAAAAGCGTTCATCGAATTCCTGGAACGGTCCGGCCGGGACCCGCAGGCGGAGTCCTTCATCCCCTCTGTGGTCAATGCGCTGATCCGGGCGGGAAAGATCCGGGTGAAATATATCCCCACGGAAGAGCCCTGGTTTGGAATCACCTATCCAGAGGATCTGCCCCGCGTCCGCCGGCATGTTCTGGAGCTCATTCGCGAGGGAATCTTTCCCCCGGCCATCCGTTCAGAGGATCATCGAAAATGACAGAGCATGATCTGAGGCTTGTGTTTTCCCGGTTCGCCATCCCCGGCGATTTCGTTCGGGCCCGGTTTATCAAGGTCGGACATATCAATGACACCTACCTTGTGGATGCCATGAACAAAACCGGACGGGACCAGTATATTTTTCAACGGATCAACCGCTTTGTCTTCCGCGATCCGGAACGGCTGATGGCCAATTTTGAGAAGATCACGCGTCACATTCGCGCCAAGCTCGAGCATGCGAAGGGATGCGATCCCGAACGCGGGACGCTCAACCTCCTCTACGCCCGGTCCGGGCAGTGCTTCTATCTTTCCCCGGAAGGCGATTATTGGAGGGCCTACCGGTTCGTCGGCGAGGCTCATATCATCAATGTCGCCACGCGCCCCGAGCAGGCCACCGAAGCGGGGCGGGCCTTCGGCTTTTTTCAGAAACTTCTCTCCGACCTAGAGGCCTCGTCTCTTCATGAAACCATCCCGTTCTTCCACCATACCCCGCGCCGCTTTTCCCGGTTCAAGGAGGTATTGAGCGGAGATACCTGCCTCCGGGCTGCGGAGGCCCGGGATGCGGTCGCCTTCGCCCTGGAGCGCGAGCCGATGACGACGGTCATCACCGCGGCTCTGGCCGACGGCCGCCTTCCCCTGCGGATCACTCACAACGACACCAAGATCAACAATATCCTCTTCGACAACAGG
Organism: Candidatus Aminicenantota bacterium; assembly: GCA_016934895.1. Taxonomy (GTDB): domain Bacteria; phylum Acidobacteriota; class Aminicenantia; order Aminicenantales; family UBA8522; genus UBA8522. The sequence goes on along the minus strand of JAFGRZ010000135.1, from coordinate 7,915 downwards.
ACGGGAAAGGCCGTCTGCGTCATCGATCTCGACACGACCATGCCGGGTTCATCTCTCTATGATTTTGGTGATATGGTCCGGACGACGACGAGCTTTGCCCCCGAGGACGAAAGGGACTTGGCCAAGGTCGAATTGGAGATGGACATGTTTCAGGCTCTCGCCGACGGCTATCTGGCTGAAGCCGGGGACTTCCTCACGGAGGAGGAAATCGGGCTCCTTGTTTTTTCCGGCCGTCTCGTCACCTTCACGATCGGGCTTCGTTTCCTCACGGATTTCCTGGAGGGGGATGCCTATTTCCGGGTCCACCGTCCGGGACAGAACCTCGATCGCGCCCGGGCCCAGTTCGGCCTTGTCCGGTCGATGGAAGCCCAGGCGGAAACCATGGAGCAATGCGTCCGCGAGCTCCTCGGGAAGACCGGTCGCCCTCGATCTCGGAGCTCTCGTTCAGGCGGGAAGCCTATTTCCTGAAGAGCCAGTGCGGGGAGAGGGCCCGCTTTCCCAGTCCCGGGCCTTCACAGAGAATGTCCAGGCGTCGGCGCCCGCTTTTCTGGAGATAGACGATCCGGAGAGGGTGCCGGCCCGCTTCGAGGTGGATTCGGCTGCTGAGTTCGAGAATCCAGAAGAGGCCGTCGTGCCGCAGGATTTCCCGCCCGTCGATCATCAGGACGGCTCCGTCATCCGCCATCAGCGTGAACGTGTATTCGCCGGGTCTCGGGATCCGCAGATAGCCGTTGAAGAGCAAAGCGAAGTTCTCCGCCCTCTGTCCGGCCGGCTCGAGGGAAACATCATAGACGGTCCCCGCGCGCACGGGTTTCATTCCCTTCAGATCGGGTACCCTCAGCCAATCGCCTTCATAATAGAAATAGTCCAGCCCGTTGCGTTCCGGATCGATCCGGCTGAAGATGGTGCCGATCACCCGGCTCATCCGGCCGGACCGGAGAAAGGTCCTCGCTTGGAGGACGGCGCTGTCCTTGATCTCGACCGCTCCCGTGGGGAGAAGCGGGGATTCTGTGGTCGGCTCTTTTCCGTCCGTCGTGAAACGGACCTCCGCCCCTGGGAAGGGAGCGAAAATTTGAACCTCGACAGGACCGGAGATCAGCCTTTTCCCGCCCAGGCCGTCGGGCGGGGGAAGACGAAAATTCACCTTCCCGGCGGCCAACCGGTCATAGTGGGAAACGATGCGGCGCGAAAAATCCGGGAAGCTGCGGAGGTCCTTGCTCGACCAGACCACTTCGCTCAGCGCCAGAAGCCGGGGCAAAAGCATGTACTCGACCTGCCGGGGCTCTTCGATGTATTCCGTCCAGACATTGGCCTGGCCGCCGAGAACGTGCCGGGCTTCCTCTTCGGAGAGCTCCTCGGGCACGGGCTCGAAAGAATACACTTTGTCGAGGGGGAGGAATCCGCCGATCGCCCGGGGCTCATCGTATAGGCCTTGGTAATAGTCGAAATAGCAATGAGTCGTCGGCGCCATGACGACGTCGTGGCCGGACTTGGCCGCTTCGATTCCGCCGTCGACGCCCCTCCAGGACATGACTGTTGCATTGGGCGCCAGTCCTCCCTCCAGGATCTCGTCCCAGCCGACGAGTTTCTTTCCCCGGCTGCTCAAATATCGCTCGATCCGCCTGATGAAATCGCTCTGCAACTCCTTTTCATCCTCGAGCCCTTCCGCCCTGATCCGTTCCTGGCACTTGGCGCAATTCTGCCAGCGGACCTTCGGAACCTCGTCGCCGCCGATGTGGATATATTCCGAGGGAAAGAGATCGATGACTTCGGCGAGGACATCCTGGAGGAACGCGAACGTCCGGTCGTTGCCAGCGCAGTAGACGTCGTGGATGATCCCCCACTCTGTACCGACCTTGAAAGGGCCGCCCGAACAGGAGAGCTCGGGGTAAGCGGCGAGCGCCGCCTGGCAGTGCCCCGGCATCTCGATCTCCGGGACGACGGAGATGAACCTCTTTTTGGCATAGGTGACGACCTCCCGGATGTCCTCCTGGGTGTAATAACCGCCGTGGGGCGTGGCGTCGTCCATCGTCTCCCGGCGCCAGGCGCCGATTTCGGTCAGGCGGGGATACTTTTTGATCTCGATCCGCCAGCCCTGGTCCTCGGTCAAATGCCAATGGAAAGTGTTCAATTTATACATGGCCAGGAGGTCGATATATTTTTTAATGAATTCCTTTGGGAAGAAATGACGGCCGACATCCAGATGGGCTCCCCGCCAGACGAACCGTGGCGCGTCCTCGATACGGACAAACGGGATCGACCAATCCACGCCGTCCGAAGGAGCTTCGCTTTCGACCTCGGGCGGCAGAAGTTGAAGAAGCGTCTGGGCGCCGTAGAAAAGCCCGGCGGCCGCGAACGCCTCGATCTTGATACCGCTCTTGGAAGAGGCAAACACATATCCTTCAGGGCCCATTTTTTTCAGGTTGTCGGATGTCCGGAGCAGAATCGAATTCGCGGGGACCTTTCCGGTGTGGGGAACGCTATCGAATGGAAAAACTGTCGGGCGGCACAGTTTCTCGGCCAGATAAGCGGCGACTTCAGCGGCTTCCTCGGATTTCGAATCGACAATGATCGTTGTCTCGGGGCCGAGGCGAAAAACGCCGCTTTTGACATCCAGTCGCCGGGGCTTCGGGATAATGGACGGACCGTCTGAAGGATTTTTCGGGGCCGCCGCCCGGCCGGGAACGAACAGGATGAACGCGGCGGCAAGCGCAGATCCGAGAAGTCTTTTTAGTATGGCCGCCGATTTCGTGTTCCGGGCTTCCATGGAGGCCTCCTTTTTTCGATGGGGACTTAGGAGATGTGGAATGTCTTATATCTCAGGTTGGACAGGCTTTGTCAAACTCCTTAAGGTGCCCAGAAGGGGCACCTCTTTCTTTTGCCGAGGCGAGGGGCAGTGCCCCGAGCCTCCTCTTGATTTGAAGCGCGCATTCATGAACAATGATAGGCTCAACCGAGAGGAGAAAATCACGTGAAAGAAAAACTGTTGCTCATTCCGGGGCCGAGCCCCGTCCATCCCCGCATTATCCACAGCCTGGCCCAGCCGACCGTCTCTCATGTCGGGCCGGAGATGGTGGAAGAGCTGCCCAAAGCGCTGGCCAACTTGAAAAAGGTCGTCTTCTGCGAGCGCGGCGAGGCGTTCATCATCGCCGGGGCCGGGACCCTGGGCATGGAGATGGCTCTTCTGAACACGGTGGGACCGGGCGAAAAAACTCTCATTCTCTCGCAGGGCTATTTCGGCAGCCGGATGGGCGAGATCTGCCGGGCTTTCGGACTCGATCACGTGGTTATGGAAAGCCCCTGGGGAAGAGCGGTGACTCCGGAAGAGTTGGAGAAACAACTGGCGGCCGATGAGTTTCGCGTGGTCGTTTCCACTCACGTGGACACGGCAACCGGCGCCTGCGCCCCTGTGCGTGCCTACGCCGATATCCTCAAGGATAGAGATATCCTTTTCATCCTCGACGGCGTCTGCGCAACCGGAGGAATCGAGGAGCGGATGGACGACTGGAGGATCGACGTCATCCTCACGGCCGCCCAAAAATGCTTCGGCGCGCCTCCGGGGCTGGCCCTGCTCGTCCTTTCCGAACGCGCCATGGAAAAACGAAAGGGGATGGGGGCGATCCCCGCCTATTACTCGGACCTTCTGCGCTGGCTCCCGGTCATGAAGGATCCGGCGCGGTATTTTTCGACGCCCTGCGTCAACGAGATCAGGGCTTTTTATGAAAGCACACGGATTGTCCTTGAGGAAGGATTGGAGCAGCGCTTCCTGCGCCATGAACGGGCGGCGCGGGCCATCCGGGCGGCCTTGGAGGCCCTGGGATTCGGCTTGTTCACCGATAAGACTTATCTGGCAGATACCCTTTCGGTGGTCAATTACCCGCCGGGCGTCGAGGATCAGGCCTTCCGAAAGATATTATTTGAGAAGGGCGTCGTCGTGGCCGGCGGACTGGCGAATACGGCCGGCCGTGTCTTCCGGATGGGGCACATGGGCAATCTCTCCCCGTCCCAAATCGCCTTCGCCGTGGAGGGCCTGGAACAGACGCTGAAGGCGATCGGCGTCCGTTTCGAGTCCGGCGCCGGCCGGGCCGCGGCCAAAGCGATTTTGGGGGTTTGAGCAAAGAGACAGAAAATGAAAAAAAGCCGGGTCTATTTCATTCCGGGAAGCCGCAAAGAAGAAACCGGCGCCCTGTCCAAGAAGTTCGAGACGCTCTACCTCGCGCTGGGGCTTGACGAGAGCATCGCAAAGGACGCCTTTGTGGCCATGAAGATTCATTTCGGAGAGAAGGGGAATACCGGTTACATCAAGCCGGCCTGGCTGAAAAACCTGGTCCACCGTATTCGGCAAAGAACAGGCCGCGCCTATTTCACGGACACGAACACCTTGTACGTCGGCCAGCGCTCGAACGCCATCGATCATCTCCAACTGGCCGCCCGGCATGGATTTAGCCTGGAAAAAAGCGGGCTTCCGGTTCATATCGCGGACGGGTTGATCGGGGAAGATGACGAGGAAATCAAGGCCGGCCTCAAGCGGATCAAGACCGCCAAAATCGCGGCCGGCATCCTCCACGCCGACTGGCTGATCTGTCTGAGCCATCTCACCGGCCACGTCCAGACCGGCGTCGGGGGGGCCATCAAGAACCTGGGCATGGGTTGCGCTTCGCGGGCCGGCAAGCTCGAGCAGCACGCCGAGGCCAACCCCCGGATCAGCGCGAAGGCCTGCCGGAACTGCGGGATTTGCCTGGACTATTGCCCGGCCGGAGCGATCGTCCAGAAAGACGGAAGCGCTGCCATTCTGAACGAAAAATGCATCGGCTGCGGGGAGTGTTTGGTCGTCTGCAAGTTCGGCGCGGTGAAGATGCGCTGGGGAGAGGACTCGAGCCGGCTCCAGGAGAAAATGGCCGAATACGCTTTCACGGTCTGGAAGCATTTCAATAACCAGGCCGCGTTCATCAATGTTTTGTTCCAAGTCACCAAAGACTGCGACTGCATGGCCGCCGACCAGCCGGTCATCGTCGAGGATATCGGACTTTTGGGTTCGCTCGATGCCGTGGCTGTGGACAAGGCTTCGGTCGACCTGGCGCTCAAGCACGGGCGCAAGGACGTCTTCCGGAAAGGGTATGACGTGGACTGGTCGCTCCAGCTCAAACACGGAGCCGCGATCGGCTTGGGTTCTTTGGAATACGACCTGATCGAAATTCCGTGAAAGATCGGGGAGGGGGGATTCGAACCCCCGACCCCAGCGTCCCGAACGCTGTGCGCTAACCAGGCTGCGCTACTCCCCGTGAAACCCCGATATTATAGCCGGAATCGATGGAATTGGGAAGTCCTTCCTCAGAAGATGAACCGGCCGCCGCGTGAAGGTGCGGCGGGACTGACGCTCGAAGATGGCTTCGGACCAGGAGGCGACGGGAAATTCCATGAGGTCGTCCTTCTTCTATTTGTATTATGCCAGACGCCATCCGGCCCGGCGATCGTGCACTCTCTCGGGTTGACTCTCTGCGGCGTTCCGGGCAGAATAAAAATGAAGAAAATCGTTTTTGAGGAGTTGAATAATGAGATTATTACGCCGGAGTTGGGTTTTCGGGTTGATCCTGGCAGTGGCCTTCATGGCTTGGGCCGACGAAGGCATGTGGATGCCCCACCAGATGAAGATGCTCGACCTCCAGAAACTCGGACTGCAAATGAACCCGGACGACCTTTACAAGAAGGACGGGACCGGACTGATGAGCGCCATCGTCAACCTGGCCGGGGGGACGGGGGAATTCGTCTCCCCGGACGGGCTGATCCTGACCAACCATCATGTCGCCTTCGGCGCAATCCAGAGGGCGGCGACCAAGGAAAAAGACTATATCAAGGAGGGCTTCATCGCCTCGAGCCGCAGCGAAGAGATCCCGGCCCAAGGCTATACGGCCGATGTGCTTCTCGGTTACGATGAGATCACCGAACAGATCGTCCGGAATATCAAGCCCGGAATGACCTACCTCGAGATATACTACGCTATAGAGAAAGCTCAGAAGGAGCTGATCGCCGCGGCCGAAAAAGAGGGTCCGGACATCCGCTGCACGGTCGCCTCAATGTACAGCGGCAACCAGTATTATCTCTTCCGTTTCAAGCGTCTCAAAGACATCCGCCTGGTTTACGCGCCTCCCCAGGACCTCGGGAACTTCGGCGGAGATATCGACAACTGGATGTGGCCCCGTCATACATGCGACTTTTCATTCCTTCGCGCTTATGTCTCCAAGGAAGGCGGGGGTGTTGACCACAGCCCGGAAAATGTCCCTTACAAGCCCAAATCGATACTGAAGATCTCTCTGGACGGGGTCACGCCCGGCGATTTCACCTTTGTCATGGGCTATCCCGGCCAAACGTACCGCAACTATACTCAGTCCGAGGTCCGATTCGATAGAGAAATTCTGGAGCGGAGGTCAGGCCTATTTCAGGATATTATCGCGTTCTTCGAGAAGGCCGGGCAAAATCACCGCGACGTCGAGATCAAATACGCCGGCCTGGTCAAGGGGCTCAATAACGCCCTGAAAAACTTTCAGGGCAAGATCGAGGGCATGGACAAAGTCGCCCTGGCTTCAAAAAAGAAAGCCGCCGAGGAGGATTTCCGGGCGTGGGTTTCCCGGGAGCCGAAGCGCCAGGATTCCTGCGGCCAGATCCTGAACCGCGTGGGCGCCTACATGGATAAGTTCGCCGAGTTCTATTGGAGAAATGACCTGATCACCGGAGCCACGGGATTCCAGGGCTCGACCATCCTCTCTCAGGCCTATACAATCTTTCGGACGGTTGAGGAGAGGCAGAAGCCGGACAAAGACCGGGAGCCCTCTTTTCAGGACAGGAACCTGCCCTATATCAAGCAGAGGATTCAATTGGCCGAACGGAGTTATGATCTCCCTACAGACAGGGCCTTTTTCAAATACCAGCTCAAGAAGATGATGACGGTGCCGCGGGATCGGGTTCCCGCGGTCTTCAAAGAGCTTCTGGGCAAGAATTCGGAGGCGGCCATCGATGCGTATGTCGACAGCCTTTATGACAAAACGATCCTGGCCGACCCGGAGAAAAGGCTCGAACTTCTCGACCTCACTCCGGCCGATCTGGCCAAACTCGAGGATCCCATGATCTCGCTCGCCGCAGCGCTCGAACAGGAGCTCAAGATCCTCCGCGAAGAGGGGAGGGCTCTCGGTCAGGAACGAACCGAACTCAAGAAGATCTATGAAAAGGCGCGCCTGGAGATGAACGAAGGAAAGCTCGCCCCCGACGCCAACGGGACGATCCGGTTCACCCACGGACCGGTCGAAGGATATTCCCCCCGGGATGCCGTCCATTACCTCCCGCTGACGACACTCCGCGGCGTTATCGAGAAGGAGACCGGCGAGTTTCCTTTCCGTGTGCCCTCGAAGATCAAAGAGCTTCACCGGGAACGCGATTTCGGGCGCTATGAGGACGAGCGGCTGCGCGATGTGCCCTGCTGTTTCCTGAACACGACCAACGTAACGGGAGGAAATTCGGGCTCGCCGACCCTGAACGCCCGGGGAGAGCAGGTCGGAATCATCTTCGACATGACCTACGAGAGCGTCATCGGCGATTATTACGTCATCCCCGAGCTCCAGCGCTCGATCAGCGTCGACATCCGCTATGTCCTCTTCGTGACCGAGAAGTTTTCGGGAGCCCAGAACATCATGGAGGAGCTTGAGCTCAATATCGGCCAAGAAGGAAAATAGCAGCACGGCTCCAGACGGCAAAGCCAAAGCGAAACGTTCGCCATGATATCCGTAGAGAACCTGTCCAAGAGTTTTGGGCGGCAGGTCCTCTTCGACAGCATCAGTTTCAAGATCAACCGGAAAGAAAGGGTGGGCCTGGTCGGCCGGAACGGTCACGGGAAAACGACTCTTTTCCGGATCCTCGCGGGGCT
>JAFGRZ010000134.1 GCA_016934895.1 Candidatus Aminicenantota bacterium | reverse complement strand
CGGGTGAAGAGATAGTCCAAGCCCGGAAGAAATTCCGGGGCGCTTGTAACCACTAGGTTGCAGGTTCGAGTCCTGCCCGAGGAGCCACATTTTTCAACCCGGACTTCCCTTTATTGCCGGGATTCGAGGAACCCGGGGAAATCAAGAGAAGAGATCCACCTCATGAGCAAGCGCGATAAACCCTCACCGTATGATGCGCCCGAGCTCTACGACCTGCTCCTTGATGCCTTCGATTTCGACATCCCCTTCTGGCAAAAAGTCGCGCGGGAAGCGAAGGGGCCGGTGCTCGAAGCCGGTTGCGGTTCGGGCCGGGTGCTCCTCCGCCTTCTCGAGTCGGGCTTCGACGCGGACGGCTTCGACCTGAGCGGACCGATGATCGAACGTTTCCGGATCAAGGCTGGAGCGAAGGGCTGGGAGGGAAGGGCGGTCGTCGCCGACATGAGGGATTTCTCGCTGCCGCGCCGCTACGCCCGGGTAATTTGTGCCTTCAACGGCTTCGCCCATTGCGAATCGACGGACGATCAGCTGAGGGCTCTCCGCTGCTTTCGCGCCCATCTCGAGCCGGGAGGCGCTTTGGTCCTTCATATGTCCTACCCGGGTCCCCGATATTGGCTCGATCCGGACGGGGTGCCGACCCTCGAGATCGAGGCGGAGAACTCCGCCTCCGGCCGGACCCTCCAGATGTGGGACACCCGGACGAAGGACCCCGTGGCCCAATTCCAGCGCTCGGAAATCGAGATCCGGGAGCTTGACTTGAGCGGACGGACCGTCTCTTCCCATCGCTTCTCGACGGCCCAGCGCTGGGTCTATCGCTTCGAGCTCGAGCTCCTCTTCCGGCAGGCCGGCTTCTCCCGGTGGAAGATCAGGGGCGGATTTGATGATGCCCCCCTGGACAAACCGGACGACCAGATGATCGCCTGGGCCTGGTCGGATCGATCGGTCGGTAGAGCCGGTTGAGTCCAGTCGCCGGTTCAGGAAAACGCCAGAGGATCGGGAAGGCTTTCCGGGGGAAACTCCAATTCCTCAGGATTTTCGATAAGATCCTTCAACAGGTTGATCGTAGCCACGAAGTAAACCCCATCGGTGATGCGCTCATCCAGGGTGATTTTGAGGTCCATGACGTCCCGGGCTTCAAGTCGGCCGTCCGGGTTGACGGCCGGTTCCTTCTTGGGTTTTCCTACGACCACGAAAAAGGGCGTGTTGCCCCATTCGTAGAGGTGGTGAAAAACGGCGTCAAGGCCGATGCTGCCCAGATTGGCCAGGAATACGCTCGTGTAGAGGGTATCCCCCTTGATAAAGGAGGAAGGCAGTAATCCGAAGTAGTCGAGGGTTCGTACTCCCCCCATAACCAGCCGGATCAGACATCGGGGCAGCTTGGTCACGATCCCGGCGGCGGACTCGTCTCTTGAAGTCGGACATTCTCTGACCGCCCGGACGGCCGCGGCGACCCGATCGACCACATCCCAGATCGTGGCCCGGGGATCGAATGTGATCTTGACGGTGGTCTCGGAGGCTTCTTCGGTCAGGGCGCGCTTGACCACAAACGACAGGTCGATGGTTCGCCGCTGGTAGAGACGGCGCCCGACGACGAAACGATTGGCCTCGGGTCTCAAGGCCAAGGTGCGCACGCAGGCGGCCAGGATGACGTGGAAGCGGGTGATTTTGTTCTCCCGGCCGACGTTGGCCCGGTCGAGCCAGGTGAGAACGGGGCCGACGTTCAGGCGCACAGCGTGATAGATCGCCGATTCGGTGCGCGTCCGCATCATGTAGGGGAACATCTTGCGGAAGCCGGGTAACTGACGGAGCCGGATGCCGTCGCTTCGATCGCCCCAGGACATGGTATCGCTCTCGACTTTCGCGATAATCTAACGTTTTTTGGGGGCCGATGTCAATTCAAAAAAGCGCTGGGGGGAAGCGATGCCGTCGGGATCTCACCTCGGCCGCGAATCCGGCCGCCGGCTTCTGTCCGGTCGATGCTCGTGCCGGGGGGTCCGGCCGCGCGGGGATCCGGCCGTTTCGCTTCTGCGGCGGCGTCTCTCCCGGATCTCGTACTCCAGGCCATTGTCCGTGGCGAACAGGTCGGTTCCCGCCGTCTCCACGGGGATGGCCATCCCGATGAACGACTCGATGGCTTCCAGATGCTTGCCGAATTTTTCGCACACAAAGGAGACGGCCTGGCCGCTGTTTCCCGCCCGGGCCGTCCGGCCGACCCGGTGCACGTAGTTTTCAATGTCCTGGGGAAGGTCGTAGTTGATGACCATCTCCAGATCGTCGATATGGAGCCCCCGGGCGGCGACATCGGTCGCCACCAAATAAGAGAACTTGCCCGCCATGAAATCATCGATAATCCGGAGCCTCTGACTTTGCGGAAGGTCTCCCGACAGATGGCGGCAACGGAAGCCGTTGAGCTCAAGCTTCTTGGAGAGCCGGGAAGCGCTGTGCCGCATATTGGTGAAAATCAGGGCGTTGCGGGGCTTCAGCCGCTGGAGGATTCCCAAGAGGAGGTTGGGTTTGATGTGGCTCTTCACCCGATAGAGTTTCTGGGTGATCGTGTCCACGGTCAATTGCTCCGGCGTAAGCTCGATGAAGGCGGGATCGTTCAGGTGCTCGTTGGCGATATTCCGGGAAATCCGGTTCAGAGTGGCACTGAAGAGCATGCTCTGCCGGTCGGTCCGGGGAGCCATATTCCGGAGCAGGATCTTGAGGTCCGGAAGGAATCCCATGTCGAACAGGCGGTCGGCCTCGTCGATCACCAGCAGGCCGATTTCCTTGAGCTTGAGAGAGCCCCTTTCGTGGAGGTCGATCAGCCGGCCCGGTGTGCCGATAATGATGCCGGCGCCCTTGCGCAGCGCGGCCAATTGTCCGGCATAGCCGACTCCCCCATAAATGCAGCCGATGGTGAACTTCAGATGGCGGCCCAGGAGGCGGGCCTCGCCCTCGATTTGGACCGCCAGCTCGCGGGTCGGAACGATGATCAAGGCCTTCTTCCCCCGGGATGAGTCATCCCGGAGAAGTTTCTCGAAGATCGTGATCAGGAAGGCGGCCGTCTTGCCGGTTCCCGTCTGTGACTGGACAGCCGCATCTCCACCTTGCAGTGTATGAGACAGAGTCTGTTCCTGGACGGGGGTCAACTCGGTGTAGCCCCTGTCCTCTATCCCGCGGAGGAGTCCGGGATGCAGGTTCAATTCGCTAAAGTTCATCTGTGTTCCTTTTTCATATTTCCATCATAAGGGGATCGTCAGTCGAATCGTTGACTCGGGCGGACCGAACGGTCCGGATAGATCTTTCCTGTCCGATGTTCAGACTATTATTATACACGAATGAAGAAATCGCGGCAATAGCGCAAAGAACCCGATCGGGAGCGAGGCCGATGGGGGGCCGATCATAGTCTTTATTTTCTGTGCGGGCCCCACTTTTCGTCACAGGGCCGTCACGGACTTTGACTTCAGCGGACGGCCTATGTTATAGAATTCGGGAGGGCGCCCGGCGTCGACATTTCCGGGAGGAAGAACCAATGATGACAGAAAAGGAAGAACGCGGCCCTGATCATGAGGCTGAAGTCGAACTCGTGTGTGACGGACGCGCCGTATCCTTGAATCCTTTTGTTAAGCGAATCATCAAGGAAACGGTCCGGGGGATGGTCCGTTCTCTTGGAGAGACGCCCGAAAACCCGGCGACGATCGAGATCAGGATCAGACAAAAGTGACGCCTGCGGATCATCAGGAGGTTTGATGAGAAATATCGCCTGGTTGGGATGCCTGCTCATTTTGTTTATGGCCCTAGCGAGCTGTGCCCCGGGCCCGAACACCCTCGAGAAAACAGCCGATGGGGAAGGGCGGATCGCCGGATTCTGGCGAGGACTATGGCATGGGCTCATCTCCCCGATCACATTCATCATCTCTATTTTCACCAAGAGTGTCCGGTTATACGAGGTTCATAACAGCGGCACATGGTACAATTTCGGGTTCGTGCTGGGCGCCGGGCTCTTCCTTCAAGGAGGGATTCTGGGATCCCGGAAAGCCAGAAAACGCCGTCGGGGATACTGAACAATCACCGGGTTCTCCGCCTAAAGGATGCATCCATGAGAGCATTTGACCGACTGGCCATCGCCGTTCCGGACATCCTGTTCCCGAAGCCGG
>JAFGRZ010000133.1 GCA_016934895.1 Candidatus Aminicenantota bacterium | reverse complement strand
TTGAGGGGACGGCGTTAAAAACCCGATTGGGAGCTAGGCAGATTGGGGCTGGTCATACTCCCCGTCCTATCCCTGTGACCGCACTATTCGTTATAGAGCCCTCCGGGAATTGACACGGGCGGCCGGATGTCGCAATATACTCTCTTGACGCGCGTGGACTTGACGACATTTCATGGATGACTCTCAGAGCGTTCCGGACCGGCCGGTCATCGTAACGAAGCCCGGGCATTCGATCTCGCGGCAGGATATCGACCCCAACGCCCTGAAGGTCGTTTTCCGGCTGCAGCGGCTCGGGTTCACGGCCTACGTCACCGGGGGAGCGGTCCGTGACCTGCTGCTGCGGCGGCCGGCCAAGGATTTCGATGTCGTCACCAACGCCCGGCCCGGGCAGATCAAGAAGCGATTCGCCAACGCCTACGTTATCGGCCGGCGCTTCCGCCTGGTCCATGTTCATTTCGGTGGAGGCGGCATCATCGAGGTGGCGACTTTCCGGCGGGCCGTTGAACGGTCCGAAGAGAGCGGCCCGGAAGACGAGAGCCCGCCTCCCAGTCCCTACGGAACGCCTGAGGAAGACGCCTTTCGCCGGGATATCACCATCAACGCCTTGTTCTATGATGTCATCAACGACGCCGTCGTCGATTATGTCGGCGGGCTCGAGGACCTGGCGCGCAAGATCGTCCGGGTCATCGGCGACCCGGCGGAGCGGTTCAGCGAAGATCCCGTCCGGATCTGGCGGGTCCTCCGCCATGCCGCCCGCCTGGGTTTCTCCGTCGAGGAATCCGCCGGACGAGAGATCTCCGTCAACGCCCACCTGATCGCCGCCTGCCCGGGGGCCCGGCTCTACGAGGAACTGAACAGAGACCTCGCCTCAGAGACCAAGCCCGTCTTGACGGCGCTTCGGGAATCCAGGATCCTCCGGCACATTTTCGGCAAGGCGGGCGAAGCGTACGAAATCGACGATCGGCTTTTTTCCGAGCTGAGCTCGATCTTGGAGGCCGTCGACCGCGCCAAAACGGCGGGAGTCCCGCTGTCGCTCGGGGAGATGTACGCCGCGCTTTTCTGGCCCTGGGCGAAGCCCCTGTTCGAGGAGAGCGGAGTCGATTTCCATAAAATTCTCAACGACACGCTGCGCGACTCCGGGATGCGGATCAACATCCCCCGCGCCCTCCGGGCCGATTTCAGCCAGATCCTGATCATCGCGGCCGCAATGGAACGGGCCCTTCATACCGGAAAAATGCGCTGGTCGCTGGCGCGGCGACCCCTTTTCGGCGAGGCGGCGAGGCTTCACTTCCTGATTTTCAAGGGCCGCCCGCCGGAAAAAGAAGAGTCTTTTGAAACCCTGTTCCGGCAGGCCTTCCCCGGAGGGGGCTCGGAGCGGCGGCGGAGAAGGCGCCGTCCCCGGCGCCGCCGTCAAGATCAGGGACAGCCATTCTGAAGATTTGGCAGAAGGAGGGGATCAGAGGTCGAGTCTCACGCCGCTCTGGATCGAGAATCCAGGTGATCCATACCCGTACACCTGCATATAGCGGGCATTGAGAACGTTGTCCAGGCGGATGAACAACTGCATGTTTCGTCCGGCCTCGTAAGAGATCGCCCCGGAGAGGAGCGAATAAGCCGGGAGGGTGACGGACAGGGCGGGCCAGACCGAGTAATTCAGATCCGTCCGGCGGCCGGAATGGTCGAAGGAAAAAGCGGCGGTCCAGCGGTTCAGCAAGAAGAGAGCGAAACGGGCCGAGAGCATGTTTCCCGGCCTTCTGAGAAGGCGCCTGTCGTGGGTCATGTCCCTGGCATCGAGTCGCGTATAGGCGAGGCTGATATTCAGGCCGTCGGAGGGGAAGAGATCGATCTCAACCTCGATGCCTTTGGTCTCCGCTTCCCCGATATTGATATATCCCGTGGAATCGGAGAAATCGATGAGGTTCTCAAAGTCATTATGGAAATAGGTCAGCGCGGCCCGGACTCTCCCCGTGAAGAGCGACTGTTCGACTCCGGCGTCCCAACCGAATGAGCGCTCGGGCATCAGGCCGGCGTTCCCGATCGGGCCGAAGTCCGTCCCGGGCGCGTAGAGCTGATAGAGGGAGGGGGACTTGAAACCGCTGCCCAGGCTCGCCTTGATCTTTGTCCGGGATGACTCGATGATATAGGCCGGTGCCAGGCGATAGGTCACGGCGTCTCCGGACCGGCTGTGGCGATCGTAGCGGAGACCGACGGTGGCAAAAAAGCGGCCGCCGACGCGGAGGGAATCCTGGAGATAAAACCCGATGGTCTCGGCCCTCCGGAGGGGGAAGAGACTTGCGTACGGGCCCCAGGCGTTGTCTGAAAGGTACTCGGATTCACCCTGTTCCTTTTCATAGGTGATGCCCGCAGTCACGGTCTGGGCCGCGTCCAGGAAGATATTGTTCTGCCAATCCAGAGTGACCATCGTCCCCGCATAAAACCCTTCCTCGGATTCGTCCGGATGGTCTTCGTCGGGGCGGTTGCTGTGGGACCGCCGGGAGTCGATGACGGCAACGGTCAGGTTCTGCTCCCAGCGGTTCTTCAGGAAGAGGCCGCGCACCCGCCCCTTGAGGAAGTCAGAGCGGTAATCCTGCGTGTTGTTGGGATCATCGCCGTAAGCTCCGCCGAAATTGTCGATCGCGGTCTTGGCCCGGATCGAATAGGCGGCGAGGTCGAGGTCCAGGTTTTCGTTGAGGGAGAACCCAAGGCTTCCCGAGAGCGTCCAATTGGCGTAACCGTCGGGCTCGGAGTTGCCGGCCAGCCCCGAGTCGGCGGCGGAAACGCCATCCGTCTGGTAGCGGGATAGGGCGAAAGAATAATCGACCGACGGCGTCGCTCCGCTGACGGTGGCCTGGCCGATAAAAGTTCCGAAAGAACCGCCGCTCGAGGTCAGGGTCAGTCGCGGGCGGCCCTCTCCTCTCCGGGGGATGATATTGACGACCCCGCCCAGGGCGTCGGAGCCGTAAAGGGGGCCCTGTGGTCCGCGGAGGATCTCGATCCGTTCCACATCGGCCAGGAGGAAATGGGCCAGGTCGGCCGAGCGGGAAGGATTGACCGGGTCGTTGAGCTCGACGCCGTCCAGGAGGACGAGCGTATGCTCGGAATTGGCTCCGCGGAGGAAAACGGAGGATGCTCCGCCCATGCCGCCGTTCTGGTTGACCGAGACGGCCGGCGCGCTCCTCAGCGTTTCCAAGACGAATGTCCTTTTGAAGAGGGCGAGGTCGAAGGCGGAAATGATCGAGATGGAACTGCCGATTTCCCGGGTCGGGGTTTCCAATCGTGTCGCTGTGACGACGACTTCGTGTTGCTCGGAGACAACTTGGGGTTCCTTTTTTTGCTCCTTATCGGAAGAGAGAAGGAGCGAGGTCAAAAAGAACGCAAGAACAACGGTGGAGACGAGTCGCGGCATCGTCAAACTCCTTCGCCGGTTCCCCCGCTGCTTCGGGCGGACGGCGCTATCCACTGGGAGGCCGTCCTCAGGAATAAAAAACCAACCCGTTCCTCCTCCCGAAGACGGGCTGTCGAGGGTTTAAAGGAGGTCTCCTGACTTCCGGATCGTCCTCCTCCCAGGCCTTCCTTCCGGCGGTCGCCGAAAGTGGCGTCTTCTGGGATTTGTCCCCGGTTACAGTAGCGGGGGCTGTGTCCGCTTCTCACGGACTTCCCGGCGCATTAAACCCTGAATGATTATGTCAAAGAACGGGCATACTATAGGAATATTTCTTCCCGCTGTCAAGTCAGGGAGGGCTCTGTGACGAAAAGTGGGGTTACCATGGAAAATGGAGGCTATGATCAGGCGCAATCGGCTTCGCTCCCAATCGGGTTCTTAACGCCGTTGCCTCAACGCTCTTCTCGGCGCTGCGGAACTCCGCACGCCAGATTGACTCCCATGCCTTTGTCTTTTGGCTTCTTCCCTCTGGCCGCGAGATCTTTTCGTGCTCAAACAGTCCTCGCGCCCGCCGGAGCGGGTGCCCTCGAAGAGCATCTCGGCAAGGCTGAACCCTCTATGATCGCTCCAGCCGATTGCGACCGATCATTATTGGCTTCTTAGTTTATTACCCCACTTTTCGTCACAGAGCCGTCGGGGAAGGAAAGAGTGAGGCTGCCTTCCTGTCTTTAAAGGCAGGAAGGCAGCCCGCTCAAGGGAATGGGTGGATAGGTTAGAAGAATGTATCCACAACTCCGGAAATGGAGGAGTGAAAAAAGGAGGCGCTTGCGTCTTTTTCGATTTTCCGGCGATCTCATTTTCGACATCTCATATATATATACGGTTGGACGGTCCAAAGAGTTGCAGACGTTGCATCTCGCGGAAGAATTTCCGTCACCAAACCGTCCTGGAGAATGAGATGCAAAGGCGTCTCGAAAATCGGTTTGACTTTGCGGCGGTCCTAAGAGCCGCGCCGGCGGGAGTGCCGTATTTATGAATTTCCGGGCATTTTCCGGTCGTCGGACCGGGCGGCCGTCAAAGCGCGCGGACGGGGAGAAGGGTCAAGAGCCGATATGGACGAAATCGCATTTTGATCTTTTTCCCCCGCGAACTTATCTATTATTATACCACACTTATTTCATCCAAAGCAAGCTTTTTTTTGTATTTTTAAAAAAATGCTTATGGAGAGCTTCAAGGGACGCGTTTATGCCTGAAAGAGCGTGGGTTTTGACCGAAAATGGAGGATAGTGGCCGGGAAAAAGGTCTTCCTTAAGGCTTTTTTGACTCTTCCGGATTGTTTTTTATAGAATGAAGCCGAGAAACAGCCCAATTTCATACCCCATTTGACAGGGAGACCCGAAATGGAAAACAAGGATTTTCGCGAGTTCGGCCATCGGGTTGTGGACTGGGTGGCGGATTACTTTGAAAACATCGAAAAATATGCGGTTCTTTCCAGGGTCAAGCCCGGCGCGATTAAAGCGCGTCTGCCGCTTAAACCGCCCGCCCAGGGAGAATCCATGGAAAGCATCCTGGCGGATTTCGAGGATATCGTTCTTCCCGGCATAACGCATTGGCAGCATCCCGGCTGGTTCGGCTATTTCCCGGCCAACAACAGCCCCGCTTCAGTCCTGGCCGAAATCCTCACGGCCGGCATCGGCGCCCAGTGCATGGTCTGGCAGACGTCCCCGGCGGCGACCGAACTGGAGGACCGGGTGCTGGACTGGCTCCGGCAGATGATCGGGCTTCCCGAGGGATTCGCGGGAGTGATCCAGGATACCGCTTCGACGGCCACCTTGTGCGCCCTCCTCTCGGCCAGGGAAAAGGCGACCGGATTCACCTCGAACGAACATGGCTTTGCCTCCGGCCTGACCGTGTATGCCTCCGACCAGGCGCACTCCAGCATCGAGAAGGGTGTGAAGATGGCGGGATACGGACGGGACCAACTGAGAATGATCCCGACTGATGACACGTATGCCATGATCCCGGAAAAACTTGAGGAGGCCATCGCGGAAGACGAAAAGAAAGGGCTGAAACCGGCCTGTGTCGTGGCCACGATCGGGACGACCTCCTCGACGGCCGTGGATCCGTTGGCCGCGATCGGGCGGATCTGCCGCCTTCACGACACCTGGCTTCACGTCGACGCCGCCTACGGCGGATCGGCCTGTCTCCTGGCGGAAATGAGATGGCTGCTGGAGGGAGCGGAGCTCATGGATTCGTTCGTCATGAATCCCCATAAATGGCTCTTCACCAACTTCGACTGCTCGGCCTACTTCGTCAAAGATCCGGGCTTGCTCATCCGGACTTTTGAGATCCATCCGGAATATCTTAAGACGGGGGCCGACGCCCATGTCAAGAACTATCGGGACTGGGGGATCCAGTTGGGCCGGAGGTTCCGAGCGCTCAAGCTCTGGTTCGTCGTCCGCTCTTATGGCACGGAGGGATTGCAGGCCTTGATCCGCGAGCATATCCGCCTAAGCCGGCTCTTCAGGCGCTGGGTGGAGGAACACCCGATGTTCGAACCGATGGCCCCCACCCCGTTCAGTCTGGTGTGCTTCCGGTTCAACGGCGGGAAGGACGATGCCGCCCTGAATGCCTTTAATAAGGATTTGTTGGAAAGGGTGAACGCCTCGGGCCGCGTTTTTCTGACCCACACGACCCTGCGCGGGCGCTATGTCCTCCGGATGGCCATCGGGCAGCGGACCACGCGGGAGCGCCACGTCCGCGAGGCCTGGGAGATCATCGTCCGGAGCGCCGAAGCGCTGTTGAAGGCTTAGTTTCTTTCTTCCGGGCTTATGGAATCCCTTCTCCCGAGTTCCTTCGGTGTGGCCTACCGATTCAGAACCGAACGTTGCATCCAGCCCCGTTGGACTCCGCGCTTTCTATCCCTTGAAGTGTAGGGCTTGATGTCCAGGACGGGCGTTCCCTCGAGCATGTCGATTCCCGAGACCTTGAGAATATTCCCCCTTCGGCCGTGAAGCCGGACGACCGTCATCCCGATCGGGTTGGGGCGCCGGGGGGAACGGGTGGAGAACACGCCCCGGCGGCGTCTCTCGAAGGGCGGCCGAGCGAAGAGATGTCCGGGACCGGCTTTATGAAAGACGAAGATAATGATCAGGTGCGAGAGGCCGGCGATGTCTTTGAGCCCGGGGGCATAGGCCGGGTCGATCTCGATTTCGCCCCGGACATCGGCGAAGCCTCTCGGCCTCCTGTTCCGGCGCGGGTCGATGTCATCACGCGTTTTGAACGGAGAATGGACGATACCGATGGGCCGGAACCGGATCACTTGTTGACGTAGGCCAGCCACTTTTCATAGCCTTCAATCCCGCCCCGGACGACGTCCATATAGGTGTTCTTGATCTTGGTCGTGATCGGGCCGGGCGTTCCGGAACCGATCGTGTACTTGGCCGGCTGGCCGGACGCGTCCGAGCCGTCGGTGATATGGGTGATGGACGCCACCTCGACGGCCGTGCCCGAGAAAAAGGCTTCGTCGGCCGTCAGGAATTCTTCTTTTTCGATGCTCCCGACCCGGGTTTTGATCCCCAGGTCGCGGGCGACTTCCAGAAGGCTGGTCCGGGTGATCCCCTCAAGGATCGATTCGCTCAGATCGTTTGTCTTCAGGACGCCGTCCTTGATGATGAAGATGTTCTCTCCCGGCCCCTCCGCCACCCGGCCCTCGATGTTCAGGAAGACGGCCTCGTCGCAACCTTGTCCGCGGGCCTCCAAACCGACGATGGTCGACTGGATGTAGAATCCGCCCAGCTTAGCATGCATGTCCAGCTGGCTGAAGTGGACGCGCTTCCAGGGCACGATATAAACGCTGACTCCGTTGGCCGCTTTCTCTCCAAGGTAGGCGCCCCATTCCCATGCCCCGACGATCAATTCGACCGGACAGTATTTGGGGACGAGGCCGAGGTTGCCGTAGGAGAAGAAAAGCAGGGGACGGATATACGCCGATTCCAGCTTGTTCTCCCGGACGACGAGCTTGATGACCTCGGCGATTTTCTCCTTGGAGTAGCGGACCGGCATCCGGGCGACCCCGGCGGAATGGAGGAAGCGGTCGACGTGTTCGATCAATCGGAAGATGGCCGGCCCCTTGGCCGTCGGATAGGCCCGGATGCCTTCGAAGACGGAGCTTCCGTAGTGAAGGGCGTGGCTCATCGGATGGATGTGGGCCTCTGTCCAGTCGTAGAGCCTGCCCTCGTGCCAGTATTTGAGGGCTTTGGG
>JAFGRZ010000132.1 GCA_016934895.1 Candidatus Aminicenantota bacterium | reverse complement strand
TACAAAAACGACTTCACCGGCCTGGAGATCCCACAGGTCCCCAGGACCTTCGCCTTTCATCACGGTGTCTTCGGTTACCAGAACGAGCACCAGGTGTCTATCGGGGAGGCCACGATCGGGAACGTCCGCAGGATCTCCAATCCCACACCGGCCGCCAAGCTCGACATCACCATGCTCACGCTGCTGGCCATGGAAAGATCGAAAACGGCCCGGGAGGCCATCCTCCTGATGGGCGGACTGGCCGAGAAATACGGCTACGGTTTCCATGACGGAGGCGAAATGCTGGCCGTCGCGGACCCCCGGGAAGTCTGGATCTTCGAGGTCATGCCGGTCGGGCCCCTCTGGACGCCGGAGAGCGGCAAACCGGGGGCGGTCTGGTGCGCGCAGCGCGTCCCGGACGACCACGTTTCGGTCTGCCCCAACGAGTCGCGGATCGGCGAGGTCGACCTTAAAAACAAGGACTATTTCTTGGGCTCGTCCCATATGGTCTCCTTCGCCGTCGAACAAGGGCTCTATGATCCCCAGAGCGGTCAACCTTTCAGCTGGAAGCGGGCCTACTCCCCCTCCCCGGGAAGCGCCCGGAGCAATCCCCGCCGGGCCCGGACGTGGCGCTTCTTCGATCTCGTGGCGCCCTCGGCGAAATTCTCTTCCGACACGCCGAACATGGACTTTCCCTTCTCCATAAAACCCGATCGGAAACTCTCTCTCCAGGACGTCATGACCATCATGCGCGATAAGTGCGCCGGCACCGAGTTCGATCCGCTGAGGGGTCTGCGCGGCGGTCCTTTCGGGAATCCTTATTACGACAGTTCGACCCGGACGATCGGCACCAACCATGCCGAATACACGACCGTGACGCAGTCCAGAAGCGGCTTGCCGGACGCGATCGGCGGGCTGGTCTGGGTGGCGCTCGGCTCCCAGGACACGTCGTGCTTCGTTCCTTTTTATGCGGGAATCACCGACATGCCGGATTCCTACAGGGTCGGGGATCACTGGGTGTTCAGCCGGGATTCGGCCCGCTGGGCCTTCGATTACACGGATTTTCACGTCCATGTGGTTTATCACGCGGCCATCAAGGACATCCAAGAGGCCCAGAAAAAATGGGAAGCCGGGGCCATCGCCCGCATTCCCGAAATCGACAAACACGCCCTTGAGCTTTATTCCCAGAACCCGGCCGAAGCGGCGGAATTCCTGACGGGCACCTGCTTGGAGAACGCCCGCCGCGTGGTGGATGCCTGGTGGGAGCTGGGCGACCGGTTGCTGGTCAAATACAACAAGTTCGGCACATACGATCCGGAAAAAAGATCGGCCGGAAGAGCGCAGACCCGGACCATGCCCGATTGGTGGCGAAAGATGGTCAAGGTCTATGATGCCATTCTCGAGCCGATCGATCGATAAACGCCGGCTTCGCCGGCGCTTGAGAAAGGAGGCTGAAGAAGAAATGAAAAAGTGGATCATCATTCCCATCGCCGCCCTGGTCGTCCTGGTGTCCATCGCCCTGGTCACATCCCCCGCCCGGCCGTCGCGGCCGGCGGATCTCGCCATGGATGATTTTGCCGATGACGGCTGCACGGTCGTCATGGTCGCCAAAGGCGCGTCGGCGGACGGGTCCACCATGGCCACCCATACCTGCGATTGCGGAGTCTGTGACTGGACCTGGCGTCATGTCCCGGCGGCCGACCATCAACCGGGCGAGACGAGGAAAATCTACCACGTCAGCCAGTATAAGACCTGGCCGCCCGAGGAAGGCCTCAAGTGGGATCTTTACAAGAACGATTTCACCGGCCTTGAGATCCCCGAAGTGTCCCACACCTACGGTTATCACCACGGGATGTTCGGCTACATGAACGACCAACAGGTGGGCATCGGGGAATCAACCATCGGCTGCGTCCGCAAGCTTCGCAACAACACGCCCACCCCCGCCTTCGATATCACGATGCTCACGCTCATCGCCATGGAACGCAGCCAAACCGCTCGCAAGGCCATTCAAGTCATGGGCTCCCTGGCCGAGAAATACGGCTACGGCTTCAACGACGGCGGGGAGATGCTGGCCGTTCACGATCCCGACGAGCTCTGGATTTTCGAGATCATGCCGGTCGGTCCCCTCTGGACCCCCGAGAGCGGAAAGCCGGGAGCGGTCTGGTGCGCTCAACGCGTCCCGGACGACCATGTCTCGGTCTGCCCCAACGAATCGCGGATCGGCGAGGTCGACCTTAAGAACAAGGACTATTTCATGGGCTCCGCCCACATGGTCTCTTTCGCCGTCGATCAGGGACTCTATGATCCCCAGAGCGGCCAGCCGTTCAACTGGAAAAAAACCTACTCCCCTTCTCAGGGTTCGGCGGTCAGCAGCAACGGCGGGCGCGCCAGGATGTGGCGGTTTTTCGACCTGGTCGCCCCTTCGCTCAAGTTCAGCCCCGAGACGCCCAACATGGATTTCCCCTTCTCGGTCAAGCCCGACAAGCCGGTCTCCGTCCAGGATGTCATGACCATCACCCGCGACCGGTGCCAGGGCACCCAGTTCGACCGCGTCAAGGGATTGCGGGGCGGCCCCTTCGGCAATCCGAATTACTACGGGACGACCCGGGCGATCGGCACACCCAGTGTTGAGTACACGACCATCACCCAGTGCCGCGGCGGACTGCCCGCTCCGATCGGCGGCATCATTTGGCTCAGTTTCGGACTCCAGGAGACATCCTGCTACATGCCTCTCTATGCGGGGATCACCGATGTTCCGGCTTCTTTCAAGGTCGGAGATCACTGGGTTCTCAACCGCGACTCAGCCCGCTGGGCCTTCGATTATGTCGACTTCCACACGCAGGTGGTCTACAATGCCGCCCTGGAAATCGTCAAGAAAGCCCAGGCCGAGTGGGAGGCCAAGACCGTAGCCCGGATCCCGGAGATCGACAAGGAGGCCCTCGAACGCTACAACCGCGCCCCCCTCGAGGGCATCGGCTACCTCGACGGCTTCTGTCTCAGTCACGCCGACAATGTCGTCAAGGCCTGGTGGAAGCTGGGCGACGATCTGTTCGTGCACTTCAACAAGCGGGGATTTTATGATCCCGAAAAACGGACCTTCGACCGCGGCCGGAACCTTTATCCGGACTGGTGGAGAAAGGCCATCAAGATCTGGGACGCGATTACGGAGGGAGATGAGAAGTAAATAAACGCCGGCGGTTCTTGAATCGCGGCGTGTCTTGAGAATAGAATAAGTATTGACCATCGGTCTTGAATGGAAGGAGGAGTCCCATGATGAAAACCGCAAGATATTTGGCGGTCGGCCTGACGATCGTTTTTTGCGCCTCCATGGCCATGTCCGCCGGGCCGGACGACGTCGTCAAAGCCAAGCTTCCGATTCTGACCACTTCGGCCGGGCAGAGCAACGATGTCACTACGGTCAATATCGTGCTGGAAGAAGCCGGTTTCGGCTTCGACTACTGCGATGTGCCGGATATCGACATGATGAAGGCCGGCGTCGGTCTGGGCGGCAAAGAATCGGGGCCGGGTTTCCATGTCGAGGTCTATTCCGATCTGGACAAGTTTCCCAAGGGAACGCCCTACGGAACGGTCATTTTCGCCATTGGAGCGAGTCTGAAGGGAATGGGGGCTTCGGGACTGACCATCGAGACGGAGGAAGCGCGCCTCAAGAGGATCATCGAATACGCGAAGCAGAACAACATCTTCATCATCGCCGTCCATGTGGGCGGGACCGCTCTCCGCGGCGCGCCCGGGAGCGACAACGAGCGGATGATCGATGCCGTCGCGCCGTTCGCCGACTATCTCATCGTCACTAAAGAGAGCAACACAGACGCGCGCTTCACCCGGATCGCCGAGAGCAAAAAGATCCCGCTGACCGAGGTCGATTACGCCCTGGACCTGGTGGCGATCATGAAACAGGTCTTCGAATAGCGGTCGTCGGTTTCCCGGTCTGAATCGTCCTTTGCCATTCCCCCGTCAGGGGCTCTGTCGCGGGCGGGTTCTTGTAAAGGAGGGAAAAATCCCATGAGGCGTTTAAAGTCCCTCAGGGTCAAGGGATGGTTTGGCATCCTTTGTCTGGCCCTGCTCTGGACGGGACCGGATTCCGGCGCCGCGCCGGCCGGCCCGCAGGAGGCGATCCCCCTTACCCGGTACCTGGAATTTGCCCGGGCGGCGGCCGAATGGACCTGGTCCCACACCGACGACCTCATCGCGCAGTGGAAACAGAACTTTGATCCCGACAACGTCTTCGGCTACCGGCCGCCCGGAGGTCTGCTCGAGATGGCCGCCATTTTCGGTTTTCTTTATGAAACCGAGAATAAGCCCGAATACGCCCAAAGGGCGAAAAAGGTGCTTCTGACCTACGGCGATTACCGGTCCGTTTTTCCGGACCGGGCCAAAGCCAAACGGCCCGACTACGAAGACGGGGTTCCCGCTCTTCCCGATTTCTTCACGCTGATGCGCTACATCCGCGCCTACGATGTCCTTCGTCGAGGCGGCGTTTTGACCCGTGATGAAGACAACACCATCCAGGGCGAGATCGCCCACAGTCTGGAGTACCTTCTGCGCACCCAGGAATGGGGACCGATGAACCGGGCCGCGCTTCGGGCCGAGTCTCTGGCCTGGGCGATCCGCGCGCTTCCCGAACACCCCCGGCGGGAGGTCTGGGAGATGCAGCGCCGGGCGCTCGGCGACGACAACTGGGGGAACTGGCAGATCGAGGACGCGACCATTTATAACGGGGTGTGGCTTTACTCGCTCCTGGGTTATTCCGAGGCTCTGGATAAACAACGGGAACTCTTCAAAACGCCCGAAATGTATTATTACAGCCGGTACTATCTGCAGCTCCTGAGCCCGGCGGGCATGATCCCCGACTTCGGGGACGCTCATTGGGAAGCCAATTGGCCCCACTTCCTGGTCTTTTTCGAGGCCGCCGCGGCCGCTTATCGGGATCCCCTTCTCAAATGGGCGGCCGCCACGATCGGGGGGACGTTCATCGACTTTCAGAATGTCCGGAACATCGGGCTGGCCTTCATGCTCCTGGATGCCTGCCGCTGGGGCGAAGACGATCTCGATCCTGTTCCACCGTCCTCCCTCTCCGGGGAGGTGATGGAGGATGTCCAGGGGAAAAAAATCGTCTTCCGGAACGGCTGGGATCCGAGAAGCACCTATCTTCTCCTCAATTACCGGGATGAAGGAGACGGGGGATTGAACTTCCGCGACTATCTCCGCGATACCATCCCGGTCGAGGAAGAGAAGATGACCCACGGTCATGCCGACGAGAACAGCCTGGTGCTTCTCATGTCGGGCGGCTCCGTTCTTCTCCACGACGCCGGCTACAGGGATTACATGCCTTCCGGTCCCTATGGCGCATACCGGCAGGACTACTTTCATAACCGGCTCTGCGTCCGGCCCGAGAAGATCTGGATGGGCCAGAAAAAAGGCGAATCCCGGTACAGCATCCGTGACGAGATCCCGGGACAAACGGTTCTTGACTTTTTGCACAACGCCGGGTCCTACCGCCGGGTGAGGACCCAGAAAGTCGATGTCCTGACGTTCGACGACTTCGATTGCAGCCGGACGCGACTCCGGGACGAGGATTGGGGATATGAATGGGACCGGGTGATCGTCTACCTCAAGGACCCGGAAATGTTCGTCGTTTTCGATATCTTCAAGGCCCGGAGAGAAGAATGGTTCACGTTGGCCGATCTTTGGCATACCCAGAAAATTCTGGGCCAAGGCGAACATTGGTACCGGACGGCCTATGACACTATCCGGGATAAAGCCTTGCCCCAAAATAAAGATCTCCTCGTTCATTTTCTTCCGACTCACCCGTCTCTCGAGGGGGTGGAGCCGATCCGCCGGCATTACCAGGATGAGAGGATGATCCATCAGACCATCGCCCGGCATTTCGAACTCGGCGAGACGGCCGGATTCGTGACGGTGCTTATTCCCCAGCCCCGGGAGGAAGCCAAGCCGGATTGGCCCGGCCGGATCCGGCGGCTACCGGTGAACCCGGATGGAGCGGCTCTCGGTGTTGCGATCGAGGACGGAGACCGGACCTTTCTGATCGGCGCGAAGACCGATCTGCGCAAGGACATCAGCCGCGATTGGCTGCGGCCCCGGTACACCTATGAGGCCGGCAAGATCCGCCTGGGAGAGTTCGAAACGGACGGCGATCTGATCTTTTCCACCCTGTCCAAGCGCGCGGGCAGTCCGTCCGAGAAAACGCTGAGCTATACGGTCGTCAACTTGACCAAAGCTCTTTATCGCGGCCGCGTGTTGATCGAGGCCCGGCCGTCGCTCTTCGGCCTGGCCTTCGATGCCGGCCCGGACAGCCCCGGAGTCGGAAAGATGCGCTACTGGCGGGAGCGAATCGACCTCGAGCCGTAACCTCAAGCGCCCGATTGGAGCTTGGTCATCGCCTTTTTTTTGAGGTCCTGGGCTTGGTCAAGATATTCCTGGAGGCGGTCCAGGATGATCCGGACTTTAATGTTCGACAACTTGCGCTTCCCGGATTTTTGAGTGTCATAGTTCTTGGCCAGCAACCGTTCGGTATCTTCCGGCGCGATCCACTGATCCAGCTGGCCGTCCCGGGAAAGCTCCTCCTTGAGAGCGTCTAATTCACTCGTATCGACCTGGATCCGGTGCCGGCTCAGAAATTCCGTCCTCCATTTTTCGAACTCGGCCGAGGCGTAGGGCGGGAGCGGCCCGAGCAGCCTCTTCGCTTCTTTGAGGGCTTCCTGAAAAAACTTTTCGCCGTCGCGGAGGAAATTCCGCGCTTTGTAGTAGTCGGGAGTCGTGTCCGGACCCGACGATTGAACGTATTTCTCGAATGTCTGGACAGCGAGTCTCAAATGGTCAAAGGCGATTCCGGCCTTGAAATAAAGCTGGTTTTCCGTTTTTTTGTCCATCGGTCCGAGCGCCATTTTCCTCTCTTGAGCTTTATAGCATAAGGATTCCCGCCGAATCAAGATGAACTTGGGGCCGATTTGCCGTCCGCCGGATTGAACGGCACGAAATTCTGTGATAATCATAGGAGGTAAGGCAGAGACGAGCTGATCAAAAGGAGAATGACCGATGAAGCTCAAGGATTTTTACCAGGCGGCGGTCAGAGCCGGGATCCGAAACGACCTGCGCGGGCCGAAGGAGATCGAAAGGATCCTTACGGAAGAGAAGATCCGCTTCGACAAGCTCGATGAGGCGGATCGTGAATTCTACGACCGGGACCGTCTCTTCAATCCCTTTTCCGACACCCGCATCCTCAACGGCGATCCGGAGGCGAATATCAAAAACGCCCTCATCGGGATCGACATGGAAGTCGGCGAACTCCTTCTCGCCCACCTCCTCAACAAGGGCCAGGGACCGAAGATCGACCTGGTGATCGCCCATCATCCGGAAGGGACCGCCCTGGCCCGGCTTTTTGATGTCATGGCCCTTCAATCGGACCTTTTGGCGTCCTGCGGCGTCACCCTCAGCGTCGCCGAGAAGCTCATGGAAAAAAGGATCGGAGAGATCGAGCGCCGCCTGATGCCGATCAATCACAGCCGGAGCGTCGATGTGGCCAAGCTGCTGGGGCTCCCCATGGTCTGCATCCACACGGCGGCCGACAATTGCGTCGCCCGCTATTTGACCAAGCTTATGGAAAGGAAAAAACCCGGCCGCCTCAAGGATCTCCTGGCTCTCCTTCGGGACATCCCCGAGTACCGGAAGTCGGCCGCTCTTCAAGTCCCGCCCAAAATCCTCAGCGGAGCGGAGGAAAGCCGCTGCGGAAAAGTCTTCATCGACATGACCGGGGGGACAGAAGGACCCAAGGAGGTTTTCGAGAAGTTCGCCGCGAGCGGCGTCAGCACCCTGATCGGTATGCACATCAGCGAGGACCATCTGGAAAATGCCAAGAAGGCCAACCTGAACGTTGTCATCGCCGGCCACATCGCGAGCGATACTTTGGGCCTCAACCTCCTGCTCGACGCCGTCGAGAAAAAGGAACGGCTGGAATACGTCTGCGTGTCCGGATTCGAGAGGATCCGGCGGACAGCCTGAGAGGGGCGAATGAACGATGTGATCACGCTCGTTTTGGCCGGCGGCCAGGGCAGCCGGCTCTATCCCCTCACCAAGATCAGGAGCAAGCCCGCCGTCCCCATCGCCGGCCGTTTCCGCCTGATCGATATCTCCCTGAGCAACTGCATCCACTCGGGCCTGCGGAAGATCTTCATCCTGACCCAGTTCGCCACCGAGTCCCTCCACCGCCATATCTTCCTCACTTACCGCTTCGACGAATTCTGCCGCGGCTTCCTGACCATCTTGGCCGCCCAGCAAACTCTGGAACAACGCGAATGGTATCAGGGCACCGCCGATGCCGTCCGCCGGAACCTTTTTTTCCTCCGGGATATGGGAGATCTGGTGCTCGTTCTTTCGGGAGATCATCTCTACCGCATGGATTACGGCCGGTTCATCGATTTTCACCTGAAAAAAAGAGCCGAGATCAGCATTTCCGTGAGTCCCGTCCCGGCGTCCGCGGCATCCGAATTCGGGGTTATGAAGCTCAGCCGGAGCGGGCGCATCCACGCATTTTCCGAGAAACCGAAAACGGACGGCGAACTGGAGCGGATGAGGATCAAGCCGGACGTCCTCCAGAGCCTTGGGTTCGACGCTCCCGGGATTTCGCACCTGGCTTCCATGGGCGTCTATCTTTTCAACGCCCAGGTCCTCAGGGAGCTTCTCGACCGGACGGAGGTCCAGGACTTCGGCCGGGAATTGATCCCCCAAGCGATCCGGAAGCACCGGGTTTACGGGTACCTATTCGGCGGCTACTGGAGGGATATCGGCACCATCCGGAGCTTCTTCGAGGCCAATCTCGATTTGACCCAGCCCCTTCCCAGGTTTAATTTTTATGACGAAAACCGGCCGATCTTCACCCATGCCCGGTACCTCCCCGGCTCCAAGATCCTCCGCTCCGAGGTGGATCGTTCGCTGCTTTGCGAGGGCAGCATCATCAACCGGTCCGAGATCCGTCATTCGATCGTCGGGATCCGCTCCCGCATCGGTGAGCGGAGCGTCATCGAACGCACGGTCGTCATGGGGGCCGATTCGTTCGAGTCCCAGGAGGAGATCGCCGCCAACGCGCGCCGCGGGCTCCCCGCGATCGGCCTCGGCCGGGATTGTGTTATTCGCAATGCCATCATCGACAAGAACGCCCGGATCGGCGACGGCGTCAGGCTCATCAATGGCTCGAACGTTGTGAACGAGGAGACGGAGAGCTACGTCATCCGCGACGGGATCATTGTTGTCCCCAAGCATGCCGTTGTCCCGGATGGGACAATCGTCTAGGAGGAGGCCTCGGCGGCCGGATGTTCCCGACTTCAATCTCTTCCTCCGACAGACCGATTGTCTGTTCAGGCGTTTATTTTTTGGATAAAATGACATCATGATCGACTCAACAATAGGAAGAACATGAAACGGCTCGTCTGGCTCCTCATCATCGCCGCTCTGGGCTACCTGGCCTATCGCTATTACGTCCGGACGAGGTCGGAGGAAGTCTCC
>JAFGRZ010000131.1 GCA_016934895.1 Candidatus Aminicenantota bacterium | reverse complement strand
CGGACGCCCAGCTCGTAGGAACGTTTGACCAGGTCGGCGTTGGTGGCATTCATGACGCCCATGTTGACGATCGGAAGCCGGATTCCCGTCTTCCCAAGAGTCCGATAGATCATCTTGGGTACCTGGTGCGTCTGGGAAATGAAACCGGACGACTTTGCGACGGCTGCCTCGTCCTTTCGTTTCCCAATAAGTCCAACGGCGGCAACTCCCGCTGCGCCTTTGGCAAAGAATTCCCGCCTGGTCAGCTGATGATTGCGCTTTTTCATACTGCTCCCTTTATGCTTGTCGTGTTCGGTCACTTCACTTCGATCACTTGGATGGCCACTTCCAGGTCGCGGTCCCTGCCTGTCTGAAGGTCCTCAATGGTCTGAGGAACCATCACGTCCGGCCGTACGCCGGTCCATTCGACGACGAAGTTGCCCTTTTCATCGGCCAGGGTACCAAAGGTGAATTCCAGGCTCAGGCCGGCGGGCAGATAGATCTTCTGCTGAGATGGAGCGCTGACAACTCCGCCTGTCGGCCTCCCGACGAGGGTCACCCCCGGAACGGCGGCGGCCGCAAAGGCGAAAAGCTCGCTGGCGCTGAAATCGTTTTCATCGATCAAGACCGCAACCGGCTTGTCGTAGAGCGGCCGCCGAGGCATCACATAGAGTTTCGAATACCACTTTCCCGAACCCCGCAGACGCCCGTAATAAATGCGCTCCCGGCAGAAGCGGTCAATGATAGTATCCGTAATGAAACCGATACCGCCGGGATTGCTCCGGACGTCGATGATCAAACCCCGTGTCTTCCAGAGTTGCTCCAACGCTTTATCAAAAGACGTAATGAGCGTATAAACATCCGAGGCGAACCTTCTGATCCGGATGCAGCCGATATCGCCGGGCAGCCGGCGGTAATCAAAATAGGGCGTTCTCGGCCAATCCCATTTTTCATATCGCACCTCGAACACGCGGCTCCCGTGGGCCGGATTATCAAGGGTCAAATTGGCGATGGTCCCTTCAGGACGCCGCAGCATATAGGCCAGCCGCGCTCTCTCTCCGCTCCGATCGCCCCGGATCGTGCCCAACTTGGTGTTGAAACGCCAATCGGGCGCGGATTCGATCAAATCTCCAGGCATTCGGCCGTCCGCGTCCACGATCTCCATTCCTATCTGGAATCCCGCCCTGGCCGCCGGTGAGCCCTCCGTGATGTCTTTGACGAACCAGCGCTTCTCGAGTTTGATCCAGCGGACACCCAAATCGACCTCCGATGGATCCGGATTCTCCTTTCCCGGACGCCGAACTCTCAGGTGGCCGTCACCGAGCGTATTGACGAGTTCGGTGACAATCCTGAAGTATTCCTCGTCGCTTTCAGCATGACGGGACTTCGCCGCGGCCTCGTCCACAGCTTTGCCCCAATCAACGCCCTTATAGTCCAGATAGTTGTAGTGTTTCCGGAAAAAATCTCCCATAGCCAGGACAGCCTCGTCGCGGGGCATGTTCCGCAGATCGAGGCGGAAAAAAACCTCCCGGATAAAACCCGAAAGAAGGAGGAAGATCTGAAGGAAAGCAAAAAGAACGACCAGGGGGCAGGTGACGGCGGTGATCCAGCGGCGCGGCTTCCTATCCATCCCTCTGATCCAATGGCCGAGAACGATCGATCCGATGATCAAAGCGCTCAGAAGCAGCATCCAGGGCCAGAGGTCAACGAACCAGCCGGCCAACCGCAGGGCGCCGGATCGCCGGACAAAAAGAAAGAGATATGCGGCCAGGGAAACCGGCAAAGGGATAGCGGCGCCAATGAAAAGAGCCCGCTTAAGGCTTCGGGTGAAGCGTCCGATCAAGAACGCGGGGAAGAGGGGGAGGACCCAATACGGGATCACCTTGCCGAGATAATGGCCGGTCTCCATGACCAACATGGCTAGGGTATAGGATGCCGCCGCCAAGGCGACAATCGTGGCGAGCGCCAGTGCTTTGAGGATTGGCCTCGCCATAGAGCTGAGTTTCATCATGGCCTCCAAGTACGTTTACTACTTTGCCTGCTTGCAGGACATGGCGTTCAAGCCGCATAAACAAGGGTATTTCATCCTTTTTACCTGGCTCGCCGGATCCTCGCCGCGCCCGAGCTCGAAGGGAAACGTTTGGTCGCCCTGGGAGAACTGGCCCGCGATCTTCGCCCCGTCGGTACTGAACTTGCCCTTGAAGGTCGGATCGCCGGCAACGCCGGCGATGGCGAAAACGACGTCCGCCCCCTCGACGTTGATGTTGGCGAGCGGCAGGTCTTCCCCCCCCTGGGCGGGTATGGAGATGTCGCCTTTCCAGGTCCCGTCAGCCTGTTTGGCGAAGTCGAGGTCGATGACCAGCTTGGCCCCGGAGAGATCGATCGCTCCCTCCCAGTGCCCGGCCAGGTCCTGGATCGGGTCGGACGGGGACCCGAAGACGGCCAGCAGGGCCAAGCAGGCCAGAAGGATCAAAGGTTTGCGCACGAGGTTTGTCATGTGTTTCTCCTTTCATATTTCTAATGACAATCGAACGCCTTCATTCAATAGGACCAGTGGAGATCCCTGAGCTTCAAAGGGAGATCGATGGGCTTGCCCTCGCGCACAATAGTGATGGTCAGACATGTCCCAGGAATTCCTTGAAGAACTTGACGCACCCCCAAAACGCCGCCCCAAGCTCGCATATCCTTGCCGTCGACGGCCTGGATCAGGTCCCCCTGTTTGAAACCGGATTCTTCCCCGGGTGTGCTGGATGAGACAAAATAGATTTCGGCTTCGCCCTTTTCCGAGAGGATGATCATCAGGCCGCTCCGGTCAACGGGATATTCGCGGCTGAAATCCTCTCCTTTTTCCAGGACGATTCGCTGGCGTTTGTAATCCAGATAGAGGACGAAGTGCCGGAGAACGGTGTTCCCGAGATTGCCGACGATCTCGCGTCTTCTGAAGGCG
>JAFGRZ010000018.1 GCA_016934895.1 Candidatus Aminicenantota bacterium | reverse complement strand
TCCGGGAAATCGCTTTTTCTCGCTTTGCGGATGCGCACGGACGGCATTATAGCACTCCCGGGGAAGGCATGTCTTCGACAGAGCCGCATGAAGATTCTAGGCGACTCAGGGATGTCGCCGCAGATTGACTTGGAAAGAGGGGTGTTGTATATGACTCCCGATGAATGTCCCCCTGGCCCTGACGTATATCCGCATCCTCGCCGTGCCGGTTCTCGTCGTCTTACTCCTTACCGATTTCCGGGGGAACAACATCGCTGCGCTCGCGGTCTTCGCGCTGGCAGCGTTCACCGACACTCTCGACGGGTACTGGGCCCGGAAGAAAAAGCAGACGACCGTTTTGGGCCAACTCCTCGATCCGACCGCCGATAAGCTTCTGGTCGTCTCAGTGCTCATCTGTCTGGTCGGGACCGGGGTGGTCCCGGCCTGGATGGGCGTTGTCATCATCGGCCGGGAGATCGCCGTCACAGGATTCAGGGCCATGGCTTCGGCCAGGGGCATCCACATCCCGGCCTCGGCGCTCGGCAAGATTAAGATGAGTCTGGAGACGGGTACGGTCAGCGTTCTTCTCCTCGGAGAAAAAATCCTAGGATCGTTCTATGTTCTCGCGGAAGTGGGACTTTGGCTGACGGTCATCGCGGCCCTGGTTTCAGCGGCCGAATATTACATCCGTTATGGCCCCAGAGTCCTCTCAGGCTCTTCCTGATAGGACCTGGCGGCATTTCTCGATCGTCTCTTGATCCTCGACATTGAGCAGGCGCGGCGGGGACGGCCACCCGCGGCTGATCCTCTTCATCAGGCCGAGCAAAACCCGGCCGGGTCCCATCTCGACCACCGTCTCGATGTTTTCTTTTTTCAGGATCATCATGGATCGCTGCCACAAAACCGGCCGGCTGACCTGCCTCTTGAGGGCGTTCCGGGCTTCTTCGGCGCGCCGGATGATCCTTGCGTCCACGTTCGTAATGATCGGAAAGAGGGGATCGCGGAAGTCGATCCCGTCAAGGTCCACAGCCAGGCGCTCTTCGGCTCCTTTCATCAGGGAGGTATGAAAGGGGGCGCTGACGGGCAAAACGACCGCCCGGATTCCCTTCATCAGGGCGACGGCCTCGTCAACGGCTTCCTTGTGTCCCGCAATGACGATCTGATCCTCACTGTTCCAGTTGGCGATCTGGACGGTCCCGCTCCCGACCCGGCTGAGAGCCGACTCGATGTCGGACACCGAGGCGCCCAATATCGCCGCCATGGCGCCGGAACCGACGGGGACGGCCTCCTGCATATAGCGCCCTCTCTTGTGTACGACACGGAGAGCGTCCTCAAAGGTCAGGGCGCCGGCGGCGACCAAGGCCGAATACTCCCCCAGGCTGTGGCCCGCGGCCAGAGAAGGTTCTTCCCCCAGGAGTCGAAAAGCGATCGTGCTGACCGTGAGCAGGGCCGGCTGGGTGAAGGATGTCAATTTGAGCTTTTCTTCGGGCCCGGAGAAGCAGATCTCGGATATTTTCAGCCCCAGAACGTCATCCGCTGTTTGGAACAATTCCTTGGCGAGAGCGGTTCGATCGAAGAAATCCCGGCCCATCCCGACCTTCTGCGATCCCTGTCCCGGAAAAAGAAAGGCCGGTCTTCTCATCGGCGCCCTTTCACCGGGCCTCCTCAAGGCACCTTTCATTGATTCGGATCTCGGCCTGGGCCCTTAAGGACTGAACCCAAACGGAGGCCTGTCCCCCGGCCTTCGCACGGCGGATCCGCACTTCTATTTCCTGGAGGACCTGAGTCAGGGGCCTGGGCTCCCGCCCTCTTGCTCTCTCGGATGGCACATAAACCTCATCGTAGTAATCCCTGATCTCGCTTAGGCTGACTTCAACGCCCTCATTGAAGCGGCGGCCGATGATCCGGACATAGCGGATCATCTCTTCGAGGTAGGGGCGGAGTCCCGATTCCTGAAGGCCGAAAACGGCCAGCCGGTTCTGCCACTCCCCGACCGGATATCGCTCCTTCCAGCGAATCAGCAATTCGTCCGCTTCCGCCTTGCTCACCTCGATATCTTCATGAACAAGGTCAATAACGACTCTTCGGTTGATCGCTTCCTCCAAGGCCTGACGAAGGGAAACTGTCCGATCATCCCTCTGCTCCGGTTCGATGGCGAAAGCCTGAAGAATCCGGACATCCGTCAGGGTGATGATTTTCCCGTTCACCTCGGCGGCCATGCAGTCGACGACTTGAGAACGGCCTGGAATCAGCCAGAACGCAAGGAAAGCGGGCGTCAACAGCCCAATCTTAAGGAGCCGCATGGGACTAGAATATATGGCCGATGGTGATAAAGACAATCGGCTCTCCCTGTCTTTCGGGTTCGGTCAGGTTCCAACCGAGTTCAAGACGGACCGGACCGAGAGGCGTGCGGTATCTGACTCCTGCCCCGACCGCCTGCTCCAGGCGGCCGATATCGAGATCACTGCGGTTGGCAAAACCGTTGCCCACGTCATAGAAGACGACCAGGGAAAGATTGGGCAGCGCCGAGATAACCGGAAAGCTCCCCTCCAGATTGAAAAGGAGAAGGGCTTTCCCGCCGACGGGCACGCCGGATTCGGCGTCTTTCGGGCCGAGCTGATCGAACTCCGCTCCGCGGAAGGAGTTGCTTCCCCCGGCAAAAAAGCGTTCATGAATAGGGATCCTACCTTGCCCCAATCCGATCCGAAACGTCGCGCCGAGGACGATTCGGGCGACGGGAGAGAGATACCTCTGGTGCTTGAAGAGGGCTTTCAAAAAATCGGACTCCGTCTGAAACAGGGGAAGAGCCCACTCCAGAGCGGCGCTCGAAAAGGAGCCCCGCTCCGGATTGAAGGCATCGTCCCGCCGATCCAGGATAAGGCTCGGGGCCAACGAGGTCTTTGAGTAGGGATAGAACTCGCGATCGATCTCATTGGGAGGGATCTCTAATTGCTTCAGGATCGTGCGCGTATATTGGACCGTCGCCAGGAAGTCCAGGTCCCGGACAATCGCCCTCATGCCCGTCACACTGATCCCTTCCCTCTCAAAGGTGAAACTCTGGCGATCCTCCTCCTCCACCCAGGCGTTGAGGGAAGTCGGGACCCGGAGATTGAAGAAGAAATAGGGCTGCTGCCAGATCACTACGACTCTCTTCTCGGAGAGGCTGAATTGGCTGACCAAGCTAAGGCTGGCCGCCCTGCCGAAAACATTGCTTCTCATGTATTCGGCCGTGCCGCGGAGCCGCAGATCGGCCGCCAGGAGCAGAGAACTTGAACGAACGGGATCTTTAGTCTCGACGCCGACGCCCAAACCGACATAGTTTCGATCCCCCTCGCGGACGCCGACCACGACGTGTTCCCACTCATCCGAGATCGGTATCTCTTCGATCGTGACCGCAGAGAAGATACCGAGTGTTTCCAGGTTCCGCCGGCTGGCGGCGATCTCATCGGCCCGGGCGGGCTCGCCGGCCGCGATCTTCAATTCCCGCTCGATCACCGTCTTCCGGGTGACCAGATTGCCGGAAATGAGCAGACTCCGGATCCTGACGGTCCGGCCTTCGTTGATGTTGAAGACAACCTTGAAAGTCTCATCTCCCGCGGCCTCAATCCGAGGTCTAATGGTTGTCCCCCGGATCGCCTCATTGAGATAGAGCGCATTCAACTTCTCGACTTCTCTCTGGATGGCCGGCCTGAAAAATGGCCCGCCTTCCCAAATGCCCAGATGCTCCCGGATCGTGCCGGGATCGATTCGGGCGGCCCCGACGATCTCGATCGTTTCGATTCGCTGCTGCGGCCCCTCCTTAATCGAAAAAATGACCTCAAGGTTCTTTCCTTTCTGGACGAATTGGAACGAGACCTGGGAATCAGGAAACCCCCGGATCTGATAGATCGCCTTGATTTCCCCCGGTAACTCATAAACCCTTTTCCCGTCCAGGCCGCCGAAAAGAACCGCTCTCCCCTCGATGCCCAGCGCCTTCCGGATGTCGTCGGCCGAGAAATGCCGGTTTCCCTCGAAACGCGCCTTCCGGATTCTGAACTTCCGCCCCGGATCGATCCGATAAATCACCCTGATCCCGGATTCGGTCCGTTCGATCCGAGAATCGACCGTCGCCAGAACGTATCCCTGCTCGCGGAGACGCCCCAGGATTCTCACTTCCCCTTCACTGAGACCCCAATCTTCGAAAATCTTTTCCTCCCAGATCGGCCGGACGAGACTGGAGGGGATATCGGCTCCGCTGATGACGATTTCGATCCGTTCCTCCAGGTCAACCCTGATCCGGAGGAAAACGGTGCCGTTTTCCGGAAAAAAATCCTCGGCGACGAGATCCACCTCGGCCCGGGGGTATCCTTTTTCCCTATAGAGCTCTCGCAGCCTGGCGAGGTCCTCGTCCAGGCGGCTGAGGTTGTAGAGATCCCCCGTTTGCGTCTTCATCACTTCTCTCAACTCGGCCGCCCGGATTTCGTCGTTCCCCTCAAGCTGGATATCGGAGATCGCGTAACGGGGGCCGGCTCGAATGACAAAGGAGACGTCGTTCAGAGGGACGCCCTCGAGCCGTTTCACTGATGCTTGAATGGCGGGCTGAAAAAAGCCCTCGTCATTTAGGGCCAACTGCAATTCATCGATCGCCCGTTTGAGTTTCTCTTCGGAAAAGAAATCGTCTTCCTGCAAAGAGTAGAGGGCGTTCCTCAGCTTCAGGCCGGATATCCCTTTTTCACCTTCGAAACGGATCTTCCGGACGATCCGCTTCCGGGTCAGCCTGAACTGGAGTCCGACAGCCTCGATTCCGCCGCGAACGACCTCGATATCGGAGAAGAGGCCGCTCTGAAAAATGTGTTTGATGGCCTCGCTGACGGCGATCAGGGAATAACGATCGCCGGGGCGGATGGAAATCAGTCTCTCCAGATCTTCCGTGTCCGGCCGCCCGTCCACCCAGACCTCCACTTTTTCCACCCGCGGCACACCGGAGATCTGGGGACCGGCGGCCGAAACCAAAATACCGGGGATGAACAAGAAAAGACACAAGCCCGATGCCCAAAAGGTCCGGCCCAGGGGGACGATCCTAGAACCTTTTCCGGACCTTGACATCGAGGCTGAGCCTCCCTATCTCATTGCGTGTTCCCACGATCGAGAATTCATGGCTTAGATCCCACTCCATCCGGATGATCTCCTCGGTCTGCCTGGTCAGGTTGGTGGAATAGTAAACATAGAAATCCCGGGAAATCTCTTTTCCGACCGTTAACCGGGCGGTCATTTCAGCCGATGAGCCCAGAAGGAATGGATCGACACGAAAGCGGTCGAGGCTGAACAATTTTTCCGCCCTCTGCTGGACCCCCTCGGTCAGGGTAAAGGAAAGGAGCGAGGCCGTTCCGAGTTGTGAACTCGTGTCCGCCCGGTATTGCCTCCTGTACGCTTCCCCCAGGGCCAAGAGGGCGAGGACATCCTGCGGCGGGAGAGGAGGGGAAGAGCTGAACTGGGGATTGAGCTGGCGGGGCAGCCCGGTCAGGGTGATCGTGACCCGGTAGTCTTTGATGAAGGTTTCCGCCCTGAAATCCAGGTAGGGTTCGATCGAGGCGGGATTGATGAAACTCAATCGGCCGCGCAGGATCTGGAATCTCCTGTCCTGGAAAAGGGCCTCGCCGCTCGTCGTTTCGATGGTTCCCAGAATGATCGGAGACTTGACGTTCCCGGTGAGCGTCAGGTCGAAGCGGCCTCTCAATCGGCCCAGAGAATTCTCCATCCAGGCATTGTCGTCAGCCTTCAGCCTGAGATCCAAGGTGAGATCATCAAAGAATCCCGGTTGACTTCGAACCGCCGGGTAAGGCTGAGATGAGAAAGACAATTTCTCTTGAATCTCTCGTCTCCAGGAGAGGCGGCGAATCTCGAAACGACCCTCCAGGACGAACCGCCGGCTGTCCTTGATCAACCTCAACGAGGCATCCGTCAAAGCTCTGGTCCGTTCAAACGGCGATAGGATCAGGTCTTTGCCATCGATGGCGACGTCGATGTCGACTTTCCCTTCCCGAGCCAAGCTGATCTCGCCGCTCCCCTGGATGTCGCCTCCTCCGAGTCGGCCTTTGAGAGACCGGATGGAAAACTGCCTTCCCTCGATATTGACGCGGCCGGAATAGTCGGTCACAGCCTGAGGGAATTGGGGGAAAGGGAGCAGCGGCCCTTGGAATTCAAGAACGCCGCTCAGTTGCGGAGAAGACACCGCGCCGCGAATCTGGGCCTGGTAATCCACCCTCCCTTTCGCCCCCCGCCAGGGAAGCAAGAGGTCGAGGTTTTCGAAACCGCCCTTAATGTCGATCGCGAGGCCGTTTGGGGCAATCGGGATGTCGGCGTCCACCGAGAAATCATTTATGCCCGGAGAAAGAGTCCCCTTGATGTTGAGACCGATCCGTTCTCTGGATACCCGGAGGCGGAGACCCCCCCGGGAAGCCACCGGGGAGAAAGCGCCCCAGCCCAGATTGTCGATGGCGAAACTGCCGACGGCCAACTCATCTTCGCCCAGGCGGCCCCGGCCCTTGACCGTGAAGCCGAGCCGACCGGACAGGCCCGGCTCCAGCCAACTTAAATCGAGGTTTTCTCCGGCGGCATCGATGTTCAGATCTTCGTTTTCTATCCCCAGACTCCACGAGCCCTTTATCCGTCCGCTCCAGAGGTCAAAAGCCAGCTCAGGAAACGCGATCGCAGATCCGTCCCAGACGAGCTTTCCCGTTACCGCATTGAATTCCTGAGAGCCGAACAAGATCCGGGGGCTCGAAAAAGCGCCCTCTACACGAACAACATCGTCCCTGCCTTGAACCCGGAAATCACCCGAACCCATACCGCGGAACGGTAACCTGAGGTCCAATCCCCGGGAGATTCTCTCGAGGTCTCCTTCGGCCAGATCGATCCCGACATCCAGTCCCGCAGGCGAGTTGAAAAGTCCGATTTCTGCCCGGAGACTTGGATCTTCAACCCGGACCTGCCCTGAGACTGTGTTCCCTTCGATACGGACCATCCCTTCGGCGGAATCGACGTCAAATTTATCGAAGCCGGCGGGCGAGAGGCCGAATTCGATCCGGACTCGAACAGCGGAGAGTTCGCCGCCGATGCCGATGGAGGCGAAACCGCTTCCCCTGATCTCGGGAAAGGATAGGTCCTGGCGGAGGATGAGCGAAGTGAACTCCCGGGCGCTCCGGACATCGCTGACCTCGCCGTTCATGGTGATGTCGACAGTCTTATTGAGAACCAGACGGCCGTCAAGATCCATCCGTCCAAATCCGCTGTCCAGCCGGGGCGATGAGAACTTGAATTCACTCCCCCTGTCCCAACTGAAGCGCACCGGGCCGGCGAAAGGGTATTTCCCCGGGACCGCGAAAGAACTCGTCGGCCGGAACTCGAAATCGGCCGCGAGCTCGCGGTCGTCCAAGCTGAATTTTCCCCAAACGGGCGAACTGACGGGCCAGGGCAGCGAGGTCAGAGAGATCATCGGCTCGAGATGAAAACCGCGGACTTCCCCCTCCACTCTTCCCGAAGCCGCCTGGATGGAAACCGACTCCGTCCCCGACTTCCCTCGGCTGGTCATTTGGACCCGCACTCCCCGTTCGGTCGAATACTCCACGCGACTCCTCACCTTTTCCAACGGAACCTGATTGAGACCGAGGACATCGCTTTCAAAACCGCCGAGAAAACGGATCTCGTCCGGGGTCCGGCTCAGCTCCCCCTCCCCGCCGATCCGGCCCTCCCAATCGAACGGGATTCCTAAGATCTTGGCAACGGCATCCATATCGGCCCGGTACGAGATCTGGATCGTTCCCTGCGGATCGAGCCGCCCGAGGAGATTTCCCTTGGCCCGGATCCAGGCCTCCCGACCGGAGATGATGAACTTGTTCAAGCGCAGGCGATTCCCCCG
Organism: Candidatus Aminicenantota bacterium; assembly: GCA_016934895.1. GTDB lineage: Bacteria > Acidobacteriota > Aminicenantia > Aminicenantales > UBA8522 > UBA8522. The sequence goes on along the minus strand of JAFGRZ010000018.1, from coordinate 1,117 downwards.
GCTCTCCAGCCAAAGCTGGACTTTTCCTTCCAAGGCCTTTCTTCCCGGTTCCAGGAGGAGAGAGCCTTCGGCCGCCTCCGCCAAAATCATGATGGCGTCATCCTGGACAACCAGACTGGCTTGGAGTCCGCTCAGCTTAAATATTTCCTGGTCGCCGGCGAAGGAGATTTCTCCACCCCGGATGAGGCCTCTTTCGATGGCAAAAGGAAGGGCCAGGGAAAGGCCGGGCTTGTTTTCCTTCCCGGCTCCCCCCGGAGAAGACATCATCCTGATCACAGGCTGGTCGATGAAAACCTCGAGGGGTTTTTCGCTTTTAAAAAGGGAGCGGAAAGGCAGGACTATGGAGACCTTCCGGGCCGAGAAAAAGGGCGAGCGGGAAACCGTCCGGACATCCTCAAGAAGGAGGCTCGGAGGAACCGCACGCAGGTGAATACGGGAGTAGGAAAAGGACGATTCGATCCTTTTCTTGACCTGGAGGCGCAGAAAGTTGCGCAGATATATTCCTCCTCCAAGGAGGACCGCCACGAGGATAGAGAAAGCGATCAACGAGCCGATTCTTTTTCTGGTCATCCGCATGCGAAACTCAATATACCACTATCAGGGGAATCTTCTCAACGCGGGAGGTTTGGGGCCGTGGCATCGAAACCGCGAAAAAGAGGGAAATGGAAGCGAGCGGGCTGACGAACCCAAGACCGAGTTTTACTGGATAGTGAACAGAACGGACCCCGCTTCGACATAATCCCCTGCCCCAAAATGGACCGTGGTCAGCCGCCCGGCGTGAGGCGCCTTGATCTCGTTCTGCATTTTCATGGCCTCGAGCACAAGGACCGGCTCTCCCTCCCGGACCTCGTCCCCGGCCGTTTTCAAAACCTGGACGACACGTCCCGGCATGGTGATCTTCACATCCCTCTTCTTCTGCAGGCTCTTCTCCTCCCGGAGGATCCTCAGAGCCGAGCGTTTCTCCACCCGGAAAAGCCGGCCGTTGACGAAGACCGAATGAGAGAGGGAATTGGAGTGGATGATGACGTTGAAGATTCGGCCATCGACATTCAGGATGATCTCCTCCGGACCGATGAATTCCGCCGAAACATGATAAGTCCTGTCGCCGATGGAAACC
>JAFGRZ010000130.1 GCA_016934895.1 Candidatus Aminicenantota bacterium | reverse complement strand
TAGCGGTGCTCGTCTCCCTGGCCGGGTTCAACCTCATCGCCTCGTCTTCCGCGGTCGACATGATGAAGATCGGCAAGAAGGCCGGTTATAAGATCATCGCCAATGTGGTGGCCGAGACGGAATCGCACCGCAGCCATTCCTGAGACCCCGACTCATTCCCGTTTTATGAGAGACTGTCCTTTCTCCGGGAGGAGAAAGGACGGTCTTTGTCTCCTCCTCTCCCGGCTTTTTTGAATCCGACCAGGACGGCCGCCCAGCAAGCGATCGCCCGTTCCCGGCCCACCAAGCCCAGTCCCTCGTTGGTCTTGGCTTTGAACCCGATATCTTCCTCCGGGATGCCCAGGACCGGGCTGAGCGACTTTTTTATCCTCCCGGCGTGAGGAGCCAATTTTGGCGTCTCGGCGACGGCGACGATGTCGACGTTCAGGATCTCCGCCCGTTTTTTCTTCAGCAGGGGGAGCACTCGGCGGAGCAGATCAAGACTCCGGACGCCCTTCCATTGCGGGTCGGTATCGGGGTAAAGCCGGCCGATATCCCCCTCCCCGAGAGCGCCCAACAGGGCGTCGATGAGCGCGTGGACAATGCAATCGCCGTCCGAATGGCCCGCCAGGCCGGAGTGGTGAGGGATCCTGACGCCCCCCAAATAGAGCGTTTTCCCCTTCGACAGACGATGGATGTCATAGCCCAGGCCGAGCTTAATCTTCAAGAAACGCCTCCGCAATCTTGAGATCGGCGGGCGAGGTGACCTTGACGTTCCGGACATCGCCCGCGACCACGGCCACCGGATGCCCCGTCCTCTCGACGAGGGCCGCCTCATCTGTTCCGTAATATCCGTCTTCGCGGGCCTTGCGCAACCCGCGTTCCAGGACCTCCCGGGTGAAGCCCTGAGGCGTCTGAACCCGGCTGAGGTTCCGCCGCTCCAGTGTCCGGACGACGGTCCCTTCGGCGGTTTCCTTGATCGTGTCCTCGACCGGGATGACCGGGACGGCGGCCCCGCACTCCCTGGCCTTGGCGATCACCCGGTCGATGACCTCGTGTCCGATGAGCGGCCGCACGCCGTCATGCACCAAAACGATATCCCCGGGGCCGCAATCCAGGCGTTCGAAACCGCGCCCGACCGAGTCCTGCCGGCGGGCTCCGCCGCCGGCGACCGCGACGATCTTCCCAAACCGCTTCCGGTATTCCCGTCCGCCCGCCTCTTCCGTCAAAACAAGGATGATGTCATCGACCGCTGGATGGGTTTCGAACTGCGCCAGGCTGTGCTCAAGTACCGGCCGGTCCCGCAAAAGAGCGAACTGTTTGGCGGAGCCGAACCGCCGGCCTTCCCCGGCGGCCACGATGATCGCCGTCACCTTGGTCATCGGGCCTCTCCGTTGTATCGTCCGAAAATCATCTTGCCGACGGTCGTCTGGAGCACCGAGGTCACGGTGATATCGACGTTCTGGCCGATGAACCGCCGCGAGTTGTCGACCACGACCATCGTCCCGTCATCCAGGTAGCCGACCCCCTGATCCTTCTCTTTCCCTTCCTTGATGATGAACACCCGCATACTCTCGCCGGGAAGGACGACCGGCCGCAAGGCGTTGGCCAGCTCATTGATGTTCAGGACGGAAAGGCCCCGCAGTTTGGCCACCTTATTGAGATTGACGTCGTTGGTGATGATCTTGGCGTCGAGCTGCCTGGCCAGCTCGATGAGCTTGGAATCGACATCCCGGATCTCGGGAAAATCCGTTTCCCAGACGAGGACCGCGATCTGGGACGATTTCTGAAGGTGATTGAGGACATCCAGGCCGCGGCGGCCCCGCTGCCGCTTCAGGGAATCGGGCGAATCGGCGATGAACTGCAGTTCCTTGAGGACAAACTGAGGGATGACCAGCGTTCCCTCGATGAAGCCGGTGTCGCACAGGTCGGTGATGCGGCCGTCGATGATGACGCTGGTATCCAGGATCTTGTAGCTGCGGCCGACTCTTTTTTCCTTGAAAAAGCGGAAAAGATGGGCCGGGTTCAGCCACTCCGATTTCTGCGCCCCGACCAGGAATCCGATGTAGGGCATGATAATGAGGAAGAAGATCCGGATGAAGAGCGCCGTCGTGGCGTCGGTGGTGATGTTCTTGTAGATCGCCCCCAGGGACCAACCCAGAAACACGCCGGCATAGGTCCCGATGGTCGAGCTCCAGATCACCTTGAACTGGGTCCGGCGGATGCGGGTCTCGAGATACATGATGATCGCCCCGATGCTCAGGGCGACGCCGGCGCCGGCTGCCCGAGGCAGCCGGAAAATGGGAAAGAAGTAGCCGGCCGCCGTGATGCAACCGATGATGAAGAAACGAAAGATATGAATGCTCATCCGATATACCCTTATTGTGAAAATATGAGAGAGACCGCCTCTCTGATGTTTCGAACCCCGATCAGTCGCGTTTTGGAGAGCGCTTCCTTCTCCAGCGCCGCCAGGTTCCCCTGGGGAAGGACGATGGTCTCGAAGCCGAGGGAGGCGGCCTCCTTGATCCGGGACAGGGGATTCGAAACCGACCGGACCTCACCGCTCAGGCCGACCTCGCCGAAGACGACGACGTCGCGGGGGAGGGCTTTATTCTTGAGGCAGGAGAAGACCGCCAGGGTTGCGGCCAGGTCGGCGGCGGGTTCCTCGATCTGAAGGCCGCCGGCGACGTTGAGATAGATGTCCTGTCCGCTGAAGCTCGCTCCCAGCTTTCTCTCGATGACGGCCAGAAGCATGCCCGTGCGGAAGTGGTCGATCCCGACCGTCATCCGCCTCGGATTGCCGGCGAAGAGGGTCGGCGAGACGAGCGCCTGGACCTCGGCGAGAAGGGGACGTGTCCCTTTGATCGTCGAGACGACGACACTCCCCGACTCCCCGGCCGGCCGTTCCTTCAGAAAAAATGCAGACGGATTGGGAACCGCCTGAAGTCCCGACGCGGCCATCTCGAAGATGGCCAGCTCCGAGACCGGTCCGAAACGATTCTTGAGGGCCCGCAAAACCCGGTGGCCGTGATCGCGTTCCCCTTCAAACAGGAGCACGACGTCGACCATGTGTTCGAGCGATTTCGGGCCGGCCAAAGACCCTTCTTTGGTGATGTGCCCGATGAGGAACGAGGAGACGTTGTTCGTCTTGGCGAAGCGGAAGATCCCGTTGGCCGCTTCCCGCACCTGGCTGATCGTTCCGGGGCTTGAGGAAAGCTTGGCCGAGAAAACGGTCTGGACGGAATCCAAGACGAAGACCCGGGGCTGGATCTTTTCGGCCTGGGAAATGATCC
>JAFGRZ010000129.1 GCA_016934895.1 Candidatus Aminicenantota bacterium | reverse complement strand
CTCGGCCTGATCGACGGGCATATCCGGCAGGCGGAAGATGCCCTGTTCTCGATCCTTGCCCGGTATGCCGACGAAAACCAGGTGGCCCTGTGGCGGAAGTGGGCCGACGAGACGGCCGCCGAGTCGCGGCGGAAGGGAACAACGGCCATTCTGGTCAACAAACTGGACCGGACGCTGACGCTCCTGAAAAAAGGGAGGGCGGTCGCCGTCTACGAGATCGGATTGGGTAAGTACGGATTGACCCATAAACTCTTCGCCGGCGATGAGGCCACCCCAGAGGGCCGCTACAAGGTCGTCAAGAAAAACGCGAAGAGTCGCTATCACAAAGCGCTCCTGATCGACTACCCTAATGAAGCGGACAGGAAGCGTTTTTCCCTCGCCAAGAAGAAAGGACTGATCCCGGTGCGAGCCTCCATCGGCGGGCTGATCGAGATCCACGGGGGGGGGAACGATTTTCTGACCAATGGCTGTGTGGGTGTCGAAAACGCGGTCATGGACAAGATCTTCCTCGAGGTGGCTGTCGGGACACCGGTGACGATCATCGGGTCTATGGAGAGTGCCCAAAACCTGCTGGCCGGGCTCAGGAAATCCGGATCATGAGCACGAGGAAATCCCTTCGCATCCTATTGCTCTGTGTGTTGGCGGCTTTTGCGCTCCTCGAGGCGGCGGCCCTCTTTGTGGCCTGGCCGAGGGCAGCGCGCGATGGCGGATGGACAGTGGAAGCGGGCAGCCGGAAAAGGACACCCGCCGAGATCGAAAGAGAGACGGCCGCTCTCCGGAGAAGGATCCGGGCGTTGTCGCCGAAAGGCGTCCATATCATCATCGATTCGGCCCGGAACACACTGACCCTCAAGAAAGGACAGGAGGCCCTGCTCACGGCCATGATCAGCTGCGGGAGCGGCACGATCCTCGAAGATCCCAGCGGAAAGAGAATCTGGGTCTTCGACACGCCCAGGGGCGAATTCCAGGTCAAATCCAAGCTCGTCAATCCCACCTGGGTCAAGCCCGACTGGGCTTTCATCGAGGAGGGAAAGGAGATCCCCGAAAAACAGGAGGAGAGGCTTGAGGATGGCGTCCTGGGCGATTACGCGCTCGGATTCGGCGACGGATACTTCATTCACGGCACTCTTTACACACGGCTCCTCGGTCGGAGCGTCACCCATGGATGCATCCGCGTCGGGGACGAGGACCTGAAGGCCGTCTACCGGGCGGCTTCTATTGGGACGAGGATCTACATTTATTGAACAGGGCGGAAACCGTGACGGAATCGAGAAGGGCGGGACAGCGCCGCCTGGGTCGGGCGCTGATTTGTATCATCGCCTGCGGTCTTTTCCACGGCGGTCTCGCCCAGGAAAAAAACCTTCTGATCCAGAACCGTTTGGCCAAGGAGGAGCTTCAACTGGCCGGGTCTCCTTCTCTCTATTTTGTTATCTATCTCGAGACCGGCATGATAATCCTGAAGTCGCGGGGCCTGACTCTCCAGGAATGGAAGATCGAAAAGCACAATTCATGGGGGGATGCCCCGCCGCTGGAGTCCGTTACGCTCCAGAAAAAAAGCACGCTCTTTCCACCCCGGAGAACAAGGATAAAGCCGCCCGATAATGAGGAGGAGGCCGCGGCGTTCGAGCTGGATGCTCTGGAACTCAAGGACATGCCGGCCCGGTTCACTCTGTATCTGGGCGAAGGGATGCGGATATATGTCCGCGCGAAGGCCGATGGATTTTTCCCGCGCCTGGGAAACATCGGTCATTTTTTCGCTTGGTACGTCTGGGCTCCTATGACGAACCTTTCCTCCGAGCTGAGGCAGAAGCCCTTTGCGGCTCTTCAGATCGTTCTTTCCCATAAAGAGGACGCTCAGTCCCTTTACTGGGCGTTGCCGGATGGGATTAAGGGATTGATATATCCTCTTTAACCGGAGGCCTTGACCACAGCCTGACCGATTGAAAAGAAGAATATCTATATAAAATATACTTGACAATTTCACGCTCAAATATTATACTTTAGAAGAATTCAACCAGGAGGAACACATGGCAAAAATCATTGGAATCGACCTAGGAACGACGAATTCTGCCGTGGCGATCATGGAGGGCGATAAGGTGACGGTCATCCCCAACGAAGAGGGCGGACGGACCACCCCTTCTGTTATCGGCTTCACGACCAAAGGAGAACGACTGGTCGGGCAGGTCGCCAAGAGGCAAAGAGTCACCAACCCTGAAAACACGATCTATTCGATAAAGAGGTTCATGGGGAGGCGCTTCAGCGAGGTTTCGCAGGAGATCAAGCAGGTGCCCTTTAAAGTCACCAAGGAGCCGAACGGCGATGTCCGGGTTGAAGCCCTGGGCAAGCAGTACGCGCCGCCCGAAATCTCGGCCATGATCCTTCAGAAGCTGCGCAAGGCGGCCGAGGATTACCTGGGAGAGAAAGTCGAGAAGGCGGTCATTACCGTTCCGGCCTATTTCAACGACAGCCAGCGCAAGGCGACCAAGGACGCCGGCAAGATCGCCGGTCTGGACGTCGTCCGCATCATCAACGAGCCGACCGCAGCCGCCTTGGCTTACGGATTGGACAAGAAAAAGGACCAGACGATTGCCGTTTTTGATTTTGGCGGAGGGACCTTCGATATCTCCATCCTCGAAGTGGGGGAGGGGGTGGTCGAGGTCAAATCCACCAACGGGGATACCCACCTGGGCGGAGATGACATCGACCAACGTATCCAGGACTGGATCGTGACGGAGTTCAAGAAAGAGGCGGGAATCGACCTGAGCAAGGACAAGATGGCCCTCCAGAGGCTCAAGGAGGCCGCCGAGAAAGCCAAGATGGAGCTTTCGACCACGATGGAGACGGAGATCAATCTTCCCTTCATAACCGCCGATCAGTCCGGTCCTAAACACCTGCTGATGAAGCTCTCCCGCTCCAAGCTCGAGCAACTCGTCGAGGATATCGTCCAACGTTCGGTCGGACCCTGCAAGCAGGCCTTGGCGGATGCCAACATGAAAGCGGAGGATATCGATGAAGTCATCCTCGTCGGCGGGCAGACCCGGATGCCCCGAGTCCAGGAACTGGTCAAGGGCTTTTTCGGCCGCGAACCGCACAAGGGCGTCAATCCGGACGAAGTCGTGGCCATCGGCGCGGCCGTCCAGGGGGCCGTCCTGTCCGGCGACGTCAAGGATGTCCTTCTCCTCGATGTCACGCCGCTGACCCTTGGGATCGAAACCCTGGGCGGCGTCTTCACCAAGATGATCCCCCGGAATACGACGATCCCGACAAAGAAGGCCGAGATCTTTTCGACCGCATCGGACAACCAGCCCAGCGTCGAAATCCATGTCCTCCAGGGAGAACGGGAAATGGCCTCGCATAACCGCACGCTGGGCCGTTTCCATCTGGACGGCATTCCGCCGGCCCCCCGCGGCGTTCCCAAGGTCGAAGTCATCTTCGATATCGACGCCAACGGCATCCTCCATGTTTCCGCCAAGGACCAGGGCACGGGCAAACAGCAGGCCATCACCATCACCGGCCACAGCGGCCTTGATGAGAAAGAGATCGACCGGATGGTCAAAGACGCCGATGTCCACTCCGATGAGGACAAGAAACGGCGGGAGGTCGTCGAGGCCAAAAACCAGGCCGACCAGCTTGTCTATAGCCTCGAAAAGCTGCTGCGCGAGAACAAAGATCGCATTCCTGAGGCCGAGGCCGACGGGATTCGCTCCGAAATCGAGAACACCAAGCGGGCCATGGAAAATGACGACCTCGAACAGATCAAGAGCGCCATGGAATCCCTCTCGCGGGCTTCGCACAAGCTGACCGAGATGCTCTATCAGCAGGCGGGGGCACAGCAGCAGGCGTCGGCCCAGCAGGAACCGCAGCCTCCCGGAGGAGACGCCGGATCCTCTGCGGCCGGAAGCGGGGAGGAAGAGGTCATCGACGCCGAAGTTGTCGACGAAGATAAAAAGAGCTAAACTCTAGTCGTCGAGTCGCTTCTTCGGCGCAGGAGCGCCGGCGGGATGGAGCATGGAGAAAGATTATTACCGGACCCTCGGCATCGGCCGGAATGCCTCGGCCGCCGAGATCAAAAAGGCCTACCGGAAACTGGCCCGGAAATTTCATCCCGACCTGAATCCCGGCGATAAAGCGGCTGAAGCCAAGTTCAAGGAGATCCAGGAGGCCTATTCCGTTCTCATCGACCCGAAGAAAAAGAGTCAGTACGACCAGTTCGGGTTCGTCGGCGATCAGCCGCCTCCGGGAACGGGACGGAGAGCTTCCGGATCGAGTTTCGAAGGTTTCGACTTTTCGGACTACGGCACATCCAGTTTCGCGGATTTCTTTGAGAACCTCTTCGGCCGGGGGGGGCGGGCGCCCGCGGCCGGGCCGGAGCGAGGCGAGGATCTTCACTACAGCATGAAGATCGGTTTCGAGGAGGCGGTCAACGGCTTGCGGACGCGAATCCAGTTGAGCCGGCTGGTTCGCTGCCCCGCCTGTCAAGGGAGCGGCCATGTTCATGCGTCCGGGCCGGGCCGGTGCCCGGTCTGCGGAGGAAGCGGCCGGACCCACCTGCAGCGCGGGTCGATGAAATTTGCCACAACCTGCCCGGCCTGCCAAGGGACGGGCGTCGGCCGCGGGGAGGAATGCCGTGACTGCCGCGGACGGGGGCTGGGTCAGAAGACCGAGCTGATCACCGTCAATATCCCGGCCGGAGTGGATAATGGATCCCGCGTCCGCGTTCCCGGAAAGGGAAATGCCGGCCCGAACGGGGGCCCGGCCGGCGACCTCTTCATCTCCATCGAGGTGGCCCCCCATGCGCTTTTTCGACGGGAAGGTTCCCATATCCTGCTGAAAGTGCCGATCACGGTGCCGGAGGCGACGCTGGGCGCACAGATCGAAGTCCCGACGCTTGACGGCAAGGCGACGATCAAGATCCCCCCGGGAACGAAATCCGGCCAGAAGCTCCGTCTCAAGCAAATGGGCGCTCCGGTCCCGGGAGGGCGGACGCGGGGGGATGAGCTCGTCGAGGTGACCATCGTCCCGCCGCCTGCGCAAGACCGGAAAGTCAAAGGCCTGATGGAGGAACTGGCCAGGCTTTACAAAGAGAATCCGAGAGAAAAATTGAGGATTCATTGAGATGAGAGGACGCCAGAAGAGGAAGAAAGAGACCCAGAGCTATTACCATATCAGCCGCGTCTCCCAGATGTTCAACCTTCATCCTCAAACACTGCGGCTGTACGAAAGGGAAGGATTGCTCAAGCCCTCGCGCAGCCGGGGGAATACCCGGCTCTACACCGATGAGGATCTCAAACAGCTTGAGCTCATCCTCAATTTAATCCGCGATCTCGGGGTCAACCTGGCCGGGGTCGAAGTCATCATCAACATGCGCCAGAGGATGCAGCGGATGGAAGCCGAGGTGAACGAACTCTTGGAGTACATCAAGAGGGAATTCTTTCAGGGCAACGAGGACGCCTTTGAAAAGAGGCGCCGGAGCCTGGTCCGGGTGAGCCAGACGCATCTCGTGAAACTGGAAGATACGCTCGACTAGACGCCGGAGATCATGAGCTACGATGACTTTCTCGATTCCCGCAACCTCAAGCTCTATCTCGGCCAGATTGCCAAGTTCCCGGTCCATTCAGAGGAGGAAGAGAAGGATCTCGGGCGGCGGGCTCAGCAAGGCGAGAAAGAGGCCCTGCGCAGTCTGGTCGAAGCGAATCTGAGGTTTGTCGTTTCCTATGTCAAGAAATACCGGGGCATGGGGTTGGGAATGCTCGACCTTATCAACGAAGGCAACCTCGGTTTGATCGAGGCGGCCAAACGGTTCGATCCCGGCCGCAACGTCCGGTTCATATCCTATGCGGTCTGGTGGATCCGGCAGGCCGTCATCCATGCCCTGACCCAATCCTCCCGCGTTTATAACCTTCCTCAGAAACTCTCCGATCAGATCTCGTTGATGAAAAAAAAGATCGCCGAGCTCAAGACGGAGTACGGGCGGGAGCCGACGCGGGAAGAGATCGCCGCCGGCATGGGCATCAGCCAGGAGGATGTCGAGGACCTGCTGGTTCTGGCCGAGAGGGACGTCCATCTGAGCGACCGGTTGTCCGACAGCAATCTTGAGGTGGAAGGACAAATCGAGGACCGAAAAACACCGCCGGTCGAATACCAAATCGTCAAATCCTCCATCGAGCAGCAGATGCGGGACATTCTCCAGGAGCTGGATGAAAAGGAAGCGACTGTGCTAAAATTAAGATTCGGGCTGGACGATGATCGGCCGCAGACTCTCCAGGAGATCGGTGACCGGCTGAGCCTGACCCGGGAACGGGTTCGGCAGATCGAACAAAAGGCGATGCGAAAGCTCTCCCGGTCGCATCAGGTCCAGCAATTGCGAGGGTATCTCAACTGATGGCCGAAAAGGTTTGTCCCAAGTGCGAAGGAACGGGCTGGGTGCTCGTGGAGGCCGGCAAGAAGTCCGTCGCCCGGCGCTGCGATTGTTACCATGAGCGCCAAAACCAGACGCTCTGGGACAAGTCCCGGATACCGCGGCGGTACCAGAATTGCTCGCTGGCCAACTTCGAAGTCCACAACGATTCCCACAAGGACGCCCTCAAGATCTCCCGCCAGTTCGTCAAGAACTACCCGGCCCAGGAGGTCGGGCTGTTGTTCATCGGTCCGTGCGGCGTGGGGAAAACACACCTGGCCGTGGCGATCATCCGGGAGCTCATCGGTAAGAAAAACGTGCCCTGCGCCTTTTACGATTTCCGGGAGCTGATTCGCGACATCCAGAGCTCCTTCACCCCGGATTCCAACCTGAGCGAGGCCGAGATCCTCGGCCCCGTTTTTGAGGCCGGGGTCCTGGTGCTTGATGAGCTGGGGGCCAAGCGGACCACGGCCTGGGTGGAGGAGACGGTTTTTTACATCATCAACCATCGCTACAACCAGAAGAAGCTGACCCTCTTCACTTCGAACTACCTGGACACCGAAGAAGAGACCGACGGCCGGGACGCCTTCTACAAGAAGGGCGGCGATTCGCTCGTCGACCGGATCGGAGTGCGGCTGCGGTCGCGGCTTTACGAAATGTGCAAGATCGTCGAGCTCTGGGGGGACGACTACCGAAAGATCGCCAAGCAGGCCGGCTACAGGTTCTGACGGCCGGATCGTCTTATAATGGGGACATGAACCGATTTTCTGAAATCATTATCGTGTCCCCATTTTTCCCACGAGGGGCGGACCCTTCATTTCCTCGGGTTATTGATATTCACCTTCGGTCATGCTAGATTACTACTGCCTGCTCCTCGGTAGCTCAATTGGCAGAGCGGGTGGCTGT
>JAFGRZ010000128.1 GCA_016934895.1 Candidatus Aminicenantota bacterium | reverse complement strand
TTTCTGGTTTCCGGCATGCGAAATCAGGGGACACGATCCGGAAAATCGGGACATGACCCATTTCTCCGGAAATGGGATCGTGTCCCGCTAATTTTCCGGTCATGTCCTCATTTCGGTCTTGTCGTTCGCCAAAAAGTGTTAGACGGCCAGGGTCCTGCGCTCGAGCCGAATTGACGCCGTGAATTCGGGTGTGATAAGAATATCGCCATGCGCATCCTGGCGGTCAGCGCTTTCTACCCCCCCTACTCCATCACCGGATATGACCTCGGCAGCCGGGACATCGTCGAGGCCCTGAAGGCGCGGGGCCATGAAATCAGGGTTTTAGCCAGCCGTTATTGCTATCAGGACGTGCCGATTGAAGGCGACATTTTCCGCTGGCTTCAGCCCAATTTCAGGGAAAGGCTCGATTGGCGGGGCGCCCTGCTTAAAGAGATCGTCAACCAGACCGCTTTCAAACGCGCCGTCCGCGCATTCATGCCTGAGGTCTCTCTCTTCTTTCACCCCACCTATACGTCGGCATCGCTCGGCCTCCTGGCCCGCGATTTGGGCATCCCCTCGGCTTATTATATCGCCAACTTCTGGTATCTTGTCTACGAGAAGGACCACTGGTTCCGAGCGTGGCCGAAAAGCGCCGCAGGGGGCGTGGCCTTGCGCTATTTCAGCCGCAGGTATCGACTTGTTCCCCCCTCCCGACCTCTCCATTTCGGGCAGGCCGTGTTCAGTAACCGCTATCTCCAGACTCTGGCCGAACAGGTGGGCCTGCCGGCGGATGGGACAAGAGTCATCCCTTGGAGCATCGACACCCAGGTGTTTTCGCCCGGGGAAACGGCTGCTCGGAAGCCGTGCCGGCTGCTCTATGTCGGACAGGTCCGGCCGGACAAGCGCATCGACACGGCCATCCAGGCTATGGGCATCCTGGTCAACGAATTGGGCTGGAGAGACCTGTCGCTGACGGCGGTAGGCTATGATCCCTGGAATATTTCCCCTCTGGCGCCCCCCCATAAGGCTCTTCGCGCTTTGATCGAAAGCCGGGGCCTCAGGGAAAAGGTCAGGCTGACAGGCTGGAAGCCCCGTCAGGAGATGCCCTCCATCTACCGGGAGCACGACATTTTCCTCTACCCCGGAACAGACGAGGGGATATCGAGCCTCGCCCTGCTCGAGGCCATGTCGTCCGGCCTCGCTGTGGTCAGCACATTGACCCGCGGGCATGGGGATATCCTCGAGGACGGGAAAAATGCCCTTGTCTATCCCGGAGGGGATGCCCGACAGTGCGCCCAACAGGTCACCCGCTTGCTCGACAATCCCGCTCTCTTTAAATCCCTGAGGACACAGGCCAGGGAGACGGCCGAGGAGAGCTTCCGGCTGGAAAAGATGGCTGAAGAGATGGAACTGGCCCTGAAGGAAGCGCTCCAACGCAAGACATCAGAGACGCTTACGATTCCGGCAGGGAAAAAGACCGTTCTTGAAGATCCAGATCCGAAAATGCCCCTGCGCCGTCTGGCCGGATCCGCGAAATGGTGGCTCCGGTTGGGCGCGGCGGCCGTCACCGCTCGGACGATCTTCCGTCCCGGATTCTTCCTTCAAAAGGGGAAAAGGATTCTTTATAAAGCCCATTCCTTGGCCCTGCTCGTCGGACTCCCCGTTCTTTATAAAGCCTTCTTTCATCTGGCCGGCCGTCGTCGCGAGGAATCGGTGGAAGACGCCTTCGCTCCCAAGAATATCCTGGTCATTCAACTGGCGGATATCGGCGACATGGTCTTGAGCAGCGCGTTCCTTCGCGAGCTTCGCCGTCACCGGCCGACGGCCTGGATAGGGTTGGTTGTTCAGCCCGCCATGGTCAACCTGGTTGAGAGATGTCCCGATATCGATGAGGTCATTCCTTTCCGCTGGCGGTCCTTCAAAGATTGGGGAAATTCCTTTTCCGGCCATTGGCGATGGTGGCTCCAGACGACCGTCCTGACCGCGCGCCGGCTTTGGCGGCGTCATCTCGATATGGCGATCTCTCTCCGCTGGAACAACGACGCTCCCCAGGCCGCCGCCCTGACATTGATGTTGACCAGCGGAGCTCGGAAGCGAGTGGCCTACCGGGACATCCCCCATGATAGCATTCCCTACCGGGCGACCGACATCAATCGTCTGATCACCCACGGTCCCGTGCGCTCCTATCTCAAGCATGAGATCGAGCTCCAGATGGAAATTTTGTCCTCGCTTGGAGCCACCCCGGGGAAGCCCCAAGTTCAGGTCTTCACCGGACCGGAGGACGAAGAATTCGCCAGGGACGCCTTGAGCCGGGCCGGATTCAGTTCCGGACCTCCCATCATCGCCTTCGCACCCGGCGCGGCCTGGCCGTTCCGCCGCTGGCCGTCCGACCGGTTCATCGCGCTGGGGAAATGGCTGCAGAAAACATATGGAGCGAACATCGTCATCCTGGCGGCCCGTAACGAGCTCCAACTGGCTCGTAAGATTGAACGGGGCTTCTCCAAGGGCTGGACGGTCAGCCTGGCCGGAAAGACCACCATCCGCCAGATGGCCGCCGTTCTCAAACACTGCCGGCT
>JAFGRZ010000127.1 GCA_016934895.1 Candidatus Aminicenantota bacterium | reverse complement strand
AGGGAGAGAAGAGCGAACGACGAATCGAGCCCGTTTTCCGCGCTGGGAGAAAACGGGCGCGGTTTCGAGGCCACTGCCCCGAGCCTCCCTCACTTGACAAACTCCAGTCCGATCCCTATCTTAAAGGTGCGTGGCGATCACGACCAGGGTTTTCAACGGGGAGCCGGAAAAAGGAAACGCCGCACCCTAAAAAGTGACCATAAAATACTGCCTTTCTCGACGCTTACACCAAGAAGAAATCAGCAAGGAGGTTGAATGAAACTCTCTTCCCAAACCCAAATCCAGACTCTAGCCGGGTTTAAAAGCGAGAGCCTCTGGACCACCTCTTTCTTCCTGGACACGGACAAGAGGCTAAAGACAAAGAAAGAGGTCGCCGTCTCCTTCAAGAATCTCCTCAACGAAGGCCGGACGCGGCTCGACGCGCTGGACCTGAACAGGGTCAGGAAAGAATCGCTCCACCAGGACCTCGAAAAGATCGCCCGCTTCGGAACCCAACGGCTTCCTTCGTTTAACGGAGCCGGACTGGCCATCTTCGCCTGCCATGGCGCGAAACTCTGGCAGGACCTGACGCTTCCCCGTCCTCCTCGAAACCACCTCTTCTTCGACCGGAGCCTCCACATCCGGCCGCTCTTGTCCATCCGGGACGAGTATCACCGCATCTGCGCTTTCCTCCTCAACCGTCAAGAGGCGCGCTGGTACGAGATCTTCATGGAAGAGATCGAACGTATCGACAGCATCCGGAGCGACGTCCCCGGCCGCGTGCGCGAGGGCGGCTGGAAGGGATATGAATCGAAGCGGATCGAACGGCATATCGACGCCCACCTCCATGAGCATTTCAAAAGGGCCGCGCAGAAGACTTTCGAACTGTTCAAGAAAAGCCGGTTCGATTGGCTTTTTCTGGGATGTCAAGAGGAATACCGCTCGGATGTCGAGTCATTGCTCCATCCCTATCTTAGAGAACGATTGAAAGGACGGTTGAAGCCCAACTCCGCCGCCCCGGACAAGATCCTCAGGGAGGCGACCGAGATCGAGAGGGCCCTCAGGGCGGAGAAGGAGGCGGCCCTCGCCCAATCCCTGAGCTCGGAGCTCGAAAAAGGGGGCCGGGCCGTATCGAGCTTGAAGAACGTGCTCGGCAAGCTGAACACCGCCGAGATTCAAACGCTGGTGTTGACGAGGAACTTCGCCAAGGAAGGGCGGATCTGCCCGAAGTGCCGCTTTCTCTACCTGGATTCCCTCCGCTGCCCCGTCTGCCAGGTCAAAACCGAAAAAGTCCAGGATATCGTCCACGAGAGCGTCCATGCGGCCTTGGACAAGAAGATTCCGGTGCGTTATGTGACTCCGCCCTCGAGACTCGATCGCTACGGGAAGATCGGCGCCTTCCTCCGCTACTGACCGATCTTCTCTTTTTTGAAGGGCACCTTTTCGAACAAGCTGTAAATGACCGGGACGACGAAGAGCGTCAGGAGGCTGGTGGCCAGCAGCCCGGAGAGAACGGTGATGGCCATCGGCGCCCGGAATTCCGAGCCCTCCGACTGGCTGAGGGCCATGGGCAGCATGCCGAGCATCGTCGTGAAGGCGGTCAGGAGAACGGCGCGCAGCCGGGTGACAGCGCCCGTGACGATGGCCTCCCGCTTGTCCAGCCCACGGCGCCAGAGCTGATTGATGTAATCGATCATGACGATGCCGTTGTTGACGGCGACCCCGGCCAGCAGGATGAACCCGATGAGAACCGGCAGGCTGACCGATTTCCCGGAAACCAGAAGACCGAGAATGACGCCGATCAGGCCGAGCGGAATCGCGAACATGATGACGAAGGGATGGCGGAAGGACTCGAACTGAGACGCCATGACCATATAGACAAGCAGCGAAGCCAGCAGGAAGGCGGCGGCCAGAGTCTTGAAGGCATCGGTCATCTGCTCATAAGAGCCCCCGTACTCCATGAAATAACCCGCCGGCAGTTGTTTTTCGATCGGCCCCAGCCGTCCCCGGATATCCCGGACGACGCTTCCAAGGTCGCGGCCGGCGATGTTGGCCGTGACGGTCACCCGGCGGGCCTGGTTTTCGCGGGTGATCTGGATGGGCCCCTCGCCCTTCTCGATCGTCGCCACCTGCCCGACATAAACCACTCTATTCGACGGAGTGACAATCGGGATATTCTCGATTTCTTTGATGTCGCTCCGGAACTTCTCCTGAAAACGGACCCGGAGGTCGATCTCCTCGCTTTCTTCGCGGTACCGGGTGGCCACCCGGCCCAGGGTCGCCGTTTGAACCGTGCCGGCAACCTGGCTGACCATCAGGCCGAGCTTGGCCGCCCGCTGCCTGTCCACCCGGATCTGGTACTCGGGCTTCCCCTGACTCATCGAATGAGTCAGGTCTCGGAGCCCCGCTATATCCTGGATCCGGTCGACGATGCCGTCGGCGATTTCCTTGAGGCGGTCGAGATCTTTCCCGAAAACCTTGATCTCCACCGCGGCGCCCGACGAGCTGAACATCATCTGGCT
>JAFGRZ010000017.1 GCA_016934895.1 Candidatus Aminicenantota bacterium | reverse complement strand
GGCCAGGAAAGGCTCCAGGTGGAAATCAGGGGCTATGACATGGAGGTGGCCCAGGCCCTGGCCGAGCAGGTTAAAAGAGTCGTCGAGACGACCCGGGGAGTGACCGACGTCAGGATCAGCCGCCTGGAGGGCACGCCCGAAGAACACCTCATCATCGACCGGCAGAAAGCTTCGGAAATGAAGCTCTCGGTCAACCAGATCGCCGGCTTCATCCAGACCGTTCTTATGGGGACGCAGGCTTCCCAGTTCCGCGAAGGCGGACGGGAATACCGAATCCTGGTCAAGGTGAAGGACTCCGAGTTTTTGGACGTCACGGATATCATGGATCTGACCATGACCAATGCCGACGGCCAGGCCATCAGTCTCAGGAACGTCATGGACGTCCAGCCCAAGAGGGGTCCGCAGCGGATCGAGCGCCGGGACCGGGAGAGGATCATCACCGTTTCCGCGGAAGTTGCGGGCCGGGACCTGGGCTCCGCCATCGCCGAAGTTCAGCAGGGCCTGAAAACCGTTCCCGTCCCCCGCGATTTCGCTATCGGGTTCACCGGCGACTACGAAGAACAGCAGAAAGCGTTCCGGGAGCTCCTGATCAGCATCCTGCTGGCGATTTTTCTGGTCTATATGGTCATGGCCATGCTGTACGAATCGCTGCGCGACCCGCTCATCGTCATGTTCTCTGTGCCCCTGGCCATTATCGGCGTCGTCCTGATCCTGCTTCTCACGGGAACGACTTTCAACGTGGAGACGTATATCGGCTGCATCATGTTGGCGGGGATCGTGGTCAATAACGCCATTCTTCTCGTCGACTACACCAACCTGCTCCGGCGAAGGGACAAGATGGAGATGAGGGCGGCCATCGAGGAAGCAGGACGGAGGAGGCTGCGGCCGATCCTGATGACGGCCTTGACCACGATGATCGCGATGACGCCGCTGGCCCTTGGGATCCGGGAAGGGAGCGAGCTCCAGGCGCCGCTGGCACGGGCGGTCATCGGCGGGCTGCTCAGCTCGACCCTGATCACGCTCGTGGTCGTCCCGGTCGTCTATTCGTTTTTCGAAAAGAAAAGGGAGCTCGTCTAGCGATCTGAATCCTGGGATCCTTGGGAGTGCTTCTTGTCGAAACCGTCGAGGGTTTTATATTTTTTCCAGAACTGGCGGCTCGTCCTGGCCACGACCCCGCTCAAGGCAAATAGGGCGACGAGGTTGGGGAAGGCCATGAACGCATTGGCGACATCTCCGATATAGAAGACGAGCTGGATCGAGATGAGTGCCCCGATGAAACCCAAGCCGATATAGATGACCCGGTAGATTTGCGTCACTCTATAGCCGAAGATGAATTTCATGCATTGCTCGCCGTAATAATACCAGGCGATCAGAGTCGTGTACCCGAACAGAAAAGAACCAAGAGCGACGGTGATACTTCCGACCACACCCGCCTCCGAAGCGAAGGACGAGGCCGTCAGGGCGGTCCCCTGGATCGCGTCGGCGGCCTTGGTCGTCTGCCAGAGTCCCGTCGACAGGTTGATCAACGCCGTGAACGTGCAGACGATGATCGTGTCCACACAGACCTCGGCGACTCCCATCAACCCCTGATGGACAGGCGACTTGGCCTGGGCGGCGGCATGGGCGATGGGAGCGCTTCCCAACCCGGCTTCATTGGTGAGAAGGCCCCGGCGGAAGCCCATCTGCATGGCCGTCTTGACCGTGTAGCCGATGGCCCCTCCGCCGGCGGCATAAGGGGTGAAAGCGTGCTCGAAGATGAGGGTCAGGACCTCCGGGATGACGGAGATATTGGAGAGGAGGACGAATCCGCCGACGATGAGATAGAGGAAGATCATCACCGGGACGATCCTCTCGGCCACGGCGCCGATCCTCTTGATGCCGCCGATGATGACGATGCCGACGAGAGAGGTGATGACGACGGCGCTGACGATTTTGGGGATTCCAAACTGGCTGTTGAAGACCAGCGTCATCTGGTTGGCCTGCATCATGTTGCCGGTGCCGAAGAGAGTCGCGAAGGCGCCGCAAACGGCGAAGGCCGGGGCCAGGACGGCGGCGAATCTTTTGTTCGCAATGCCGTTCTTGATGTAGTACATGGGACCGCCGGCGATCTTCCCGTCCGGGTACTTCTCCCGGTACATCACTCCCAGGAGGGCTTCCGCATACTTGGTGGCCATACCGACGAACCCGCAAACCCAGAGCCAGAAGATAGCCCCCGGGCCGCCCGTCGTCAGGGCAAAGGCGACGCCGCCGATATTTCCGTTGCCGACGGTCGCGGCCAGGGCCGTTGAAAGCGCCTGGAAGGCCGAAACGTCGCCTTCCCGTTTTTCTTTTTTCCCCATATGGAAGAGACCGGCGAACATGATCCGAAACCCGTCGCGAAGGTGCCGGAACTGGACGAAGCGCGTCCGGATGGTCAGCCAGATGCCGGCGGCCAGCAAGACGAAAAGCAGGAAGGACCAGATATTGTAGGCCGTTTTATCGACCCATTGGGCGAGGTTGTTCAGAACTCCGTCCATCAGCAACTCCTTACTGGCGGGGAATCAGCGGAATATCCAAGAAAAAGACACGGCCGAAGCGAAATGCACCTTGTATCTTCGTATCGATCATGAACGCTATCTATAACACAATTCGTCTCAGCAGCGCAATAAAGAGGACTGGGGACGGTCCGATTTATTTCAACCTTTCCCAAACCCTCCCCGCCAAGAGACTGTGTCGGTACTGCGAGTTGTCATTGCGAGCGACCGCAGGGAGCGCGGCAATCTCCTTACTTTTCAATGCATTATGAGATTGCTTCGGTCGCTTCGCTTCCTCGCAATGACATTGCGACACAGCCGCCAAGGGGGATGGTTGCTCGAAAAACAGGACCGTCTTCTATTTCTCCAGGACGCCGAGCGATTCGAGGTGCGGCGTATGGGGGAAGAAGTCAAAGGAGGCGACCTTGCGGAGGTGGTAGCCGTTTTCCCCGAACAGACTGAGATCGCGGGCGAAGGCGGCGGGGTTGCAAGAGACATAGAGGATATGAGGGACATTCAGGGAGATGATTTGCTTCAAGGCCTTGGCGCTGAGGCCGGACCGCGGGGGATCGAGGACGAGGGCGTCGAAATCCGGCCATTTTTCATCTTTGAGGACCCGCTCGACCCGGCCCTCGATGAAACGGCAGTTCGGGACGTTGTTAAGGGCGATGTTCTCGGCCGCGACGGCGATGTTGGCCCCTTCGGAATCGATCCCCACGATTTCATCCACCACCGGAGAAAGAGATATCTCGATCGAACCTGAGCCGCAGTAAAGACCAAGAAGCCTGCGGGCTCCCAGTTCCCGGACTTCCCGGGCAATCCGGGCGTAGAGTTTCTCCGCGGCTCGCGGGTTGGGCTGAAAGAACGTCTCCGGGTTGATCTTGAATAGGAACCCTCCTAACCGGTCCTCGATGTCAGTGGACCCGGCGACGTGGGTTTTCCGTTCAAAGTCCACCAGATCGGGGATCCGGTCATTTTCCACCCACCAGAAACTCTTCACCTGAGGAACATTTTTCATGAGATCCCGGGCCGCCGCGTCAGGATCGAACTCTTGACCGCTCCTGGTCACGAGAACGGCCAGGATATCTCCCGTGCCCTTGCTCTCCCTGAGGACGAGATTCCGCAAATACCCCGATCCGGTCAGAGGATCATAGGCCGTCAATGCTCTTTCTCTTGCGTCGCGGACCAGAACAGGGAATATCTCTTCGACGGCCCGGCTGAAGATGGGACAGGTGCGCAGGGCGACCGTTCTTTTTCTATATCTTTCGAGAGGCGAGGCGCGTTCACGGAGGCCCAGGCAGATTGGGCCTTGTTCTTCCCCGAAGGCGAACTCCATCTTGTTCCGGTAATAATAGAGGGACGGAGACGCCGTGATCGGCTCGCACTCGATGCCCTCCAGGGACAGCCGGCCGATCTTTTGGAGAGTCTTAAGAAGGTAACCCTCCTTAAGCTCCAGTTGCTTGGCATAGTCCAGGTTTTGGAACGCGCAGCCGCCGCACTGCCCGAAGTGGGGACACACCGGGTCGACCCGGAAAGGCGAGGCGGATTCAAGTTTGACGACCCTTCCGAAACGGTGTCTTCTCTTTGTTTTGACGGTAACGGCCCTGACTCTGTCCCCGATGACGGCCCCGGGCACGAAGGTCACCAGGCCGCCGGCCTTCCCGACTCCCCAGTCATGGGGAAGAGCGATGTCGTCGATAGAGAAGGATTCTCCCGGATCATTGAAATCCTTCAGCAGCTTCTCGACCCGGGCGACGGGCAATCCGACAACATTTTCGTAATCCCCTTCGAGTTTTTCAACGAAGGCATCTCCGACCTCTTGGACGGCATAGCTTCCGGCCTTATCCAGGAATTCGTTGGATTCCAGATAGTTTTCGATCTCCTGATCGTTCAACGTCCGGAACGTGACATAACTGATTTCATAGCCCTTCAGGAATCGGCCGTCCTGTTTACGGAACAGCGTGATGGCCGTTATGACGCGGTGGCGCCGGCCGGAGAGCCGCCGCAAAATCTCCCGTGCCTCGACTCGGTCTCTCGGCTTGCCGAAGATCTCGGCCTCGAGGTTGACGACCGTATCCGCGGCGATAACCAAAGCCGCGGGGTGCTTCGTGCCGACATCCCTGGCTTTGGCCTCGGCCGCCCGGAGAGCGAACCGGAGCGGGTCTTTATCCCGGAACGCGTCCTCGTCGACATCGCTTGGGACCACCCGGAAGTCGGCCGTGATCTTCTTGAGCAGTTCTTGTCTTCGGGGCGACCGGGAAGCGAGGATGATCTCCGTCTCATCAGGCCCGCGATTTTTCATCCCAGACCTTGAAGAGGTAGTCCTTTTTTTGTTCAAACAGGAGCGCTTGTTCTTCGACCACCTTCTCGGCCGCATCCGTGGTTATATCCCAGGTTTCGCGCACGAAAGAGGCCACCCGGCCGTAATAGAGCGGAGTGACCACTTCGATGATCTTGAACCGGTTGCGCTTCCAGGCATGGAAAGTGGCGGCCAGTTCGTACAAAATTTGGACCCAAACCAGGGTGGGAAGATGGAATTCCTTTGCTCCGAGCTTGCTGGCTTTTTGGATTTCGGAGAAGCAGTCGGCGCAGAAAATCTCCTTCCACAAAGAGGAGAATTGATGGAATCCCGTCTTGAATTTTTCGATCATCCCATCCAGGTCGACACTGACGGCTTCGGGCTCGATCGAATTCCTGTGGCCGAAGGTCTCGACCGGCTCGCTTCCCCGGACGGGTTTCCAGTAATTTTCGAACCTTTCCATCAGAGCAAAAAGAATGTAAACGACCTGACGGAACATGGGCCCCAGATGTTGTCCGGGGTCCTTGGCGTCGTGGGTTTTGACGCCGAGGTTGGACTGGCAGAGCTTGAAATTCTGGGTGATGGCGCTCGTTGTCATCCAGATATCGATGCCGTAGCGGGCCACGTCGGTATCCCAAACGTCCTGTTCCGTGTAGAACTTGGCCACCTCTTTGGAAAAGGCGAAATCCCCGCCGATGGGTTGCCGGATCCGCTTTCCGTAGAGGGCCCGGGTCACGTTGTAGACGATGTTGTTCGTGATAGTGGCATCGTATTTGTGTCTCATATATACGGGAGCGACGAACTGATAACCCTTGTCGATGACGGGGTCGAGAAGGTATTGGATCCAGTCGGAGGTGATGCTCCTCAGGTCGGCGTCCACCACGGCGCAGGCGCGAACCTGAAGGGTCCGGGCCGCTTCAAAGACAGAGCGCAGGGCCGTGCCTTTGCCGGCGGGTCCCCGGTAGATCGAGACGACCTTTTCCTGCCACGGCTTGACCTGGAATTCCTGGGCCGTTTCCCGGGTGTCGTCGGTGGAGCCGCCGTCGGCGATGAAGATGACATTCCGGAAATCCCGGTAGTGCTTGTTTAGACCGTGGGTGACCATCTGGATGACATGGGAGATCGTCTTCTCGTTGTTGTAGCAAGGGATGCCCACCAGGATATCGGCGTTCCGGATCTCTTCGATCCTTTTGGCGGTGTAGCGGCGCAGCGCTGTGATATAAGTCATCATGAACTCCTCATCGGACTCCTCCATTGTAATGAATTCAGGCCCCTCGCCACAAGTGTTTCAAGTTGACGGGACGGCGATATCTCTGCTAAGGTAGGAGACAGAGCCCAGCAGGAACCGCCCTTCTCGAATGAGCCGGGCGGCGGGCTGGTTGTCTTGCGAGAACAGGGAAAAAAATGAAGGGC
>JAFGRZ010000126.1 GCA_016934895.1 Candidatus Aminicenantota bacterium | reverse complement strand
GGTGAGGAAGTCCATTTACAACTGCCATCTCTCTTTTCCCCAGGCGCGGGCCTGTTGGCGACAAATCCGTTTGAAGGCGGTGCGGCCATTCCTTTTTTTCGACAAGGCGAGGGGTATGGGCGAGAAGGTCATCCGGAGGCGAGCGGGCAGGGATCCGCAAAGCGGAGAGCGAGCCGAGGAAATAAGCGAATTTCCCTCGCCGGGGGAAATTCGCGGGCCGCCGAGCCCATACCCCGAGCCTATTTTTCTTGACATCCCCGAACGACTTACAGTAAAAATAGTCCTTCCTCAAGGGAGAAACGCATGTTTGTCTGGGTCTTTCATCGCCTCTCGGGGCTCCTCCTCATCGTCCTCCTCGGGTTCAAATTCCTGACCTCGTTCTTTTTGATGACCAAGGACCAGAAGCCCGATTGGGCGCTCGTCCTCCACACCAACCCCCTCATCGACACGCTGCTCATTGTATTGGTCGTTTTCCATGCCCTCTACGGCCTCCGGACGGTCATCATGGACATGGGGGCCCGCCGGGAGAAGCTTCTGTTCTGGGTCTTTACCGGTCTGGGGGTTGTCTTCAGCGCCGCCCTGCTCGCCGTTTATTTTACCAGGAACTATTGATGATCACGCACGACATCCTGGTCGTCGGGGGCGGATTGTCCGGCCTGTCTGCCGCCCTGAACGCCGATCCCAGCCTGTCTTTGGCCATCATCTCCCGTGTCCATCCGCTTCGCTCCCATTCCGTCGCCGCCCAGGGTGGCATAAACGCCGCCCTGGGGAACAATCCCAAGGGCCGGGATGACGACTGGGAGAAACACGCTTTCGACACGATCAAGGGAAGCGATTACCTGTCCGACCAGGATGCCGCCGAATTGATGTGCCGGGAAGCCGTCCCAACGATCTATGGCTTGGAACATTCCGGCGTGCCCTTCAGCCGGTTTCCGGGGGGTGTCATCGCCCAGAGGCCGTTCGGCGGGGCCGGGTTTCCCCGGACCTGTTATGCGGCCGACCGGACGGGGTTGGTCATCGCCCACACGCTCTACGAGCAGTCCTTGCGGAAGAAGGTCAAGGTCTATGACGAAGCCCTGGTGACCAAGCTCGTCGTCGAGAACGGGCGCTGCGTCGGGGTGGTCATCTATGATCTGGCCACGGGCTTCATCACTCCCATTAGGGCGCGGGCCGTCATTTTCGCCACCGGAGGCTACGGCCGCGTCTATTTCAAAACGACCAATGCCTACGTCAATCATGGGAGCGGCATCGGGATGGCCTACCGGGCCGGCGTCGCTCTCAAGGACATGGAGTTCGTCCAGTTCCATCCGACCTCCCTCTATCCCAAGAACATTTTGATCACGGAGGGTGCCCGAGGCGAGGGCGGCTTTCTTCTCAACAATAAGGGGTATCGGTTTATGGCGGACTACGCCCCGTCGGCCATGGAGCTGGCCCCGCGCGATATCGTCGCCCGGTCCATCCAGACTGAAGTCGACAAGGGCAACGGGTTCGAGAGCGAGTACGTCCACCTGGACCTGAGGCACCTGGGCGAAAAGACGATCGACAAACGGCTGCCCTCGGTCCGGGAGATCTGCATCAAGTTCGCCGGCGTCGACCCGGTGGAAAAGCCCATCCCCATCCTGCCCGCCCAGCACTACTCGATGGGCGGGATCGACGTGGACGTCCGCTGCGCCAGCTCGCTCCCGGGATTCTTCGCCGCCGGCGAATGCGCCTGCGTCAGCGTCCACGGCGCCAACCGGCTGGGCGGCAATTCGCTCCTCGAGACGGTCGTCTTCGGCAAGATCGCCGGCCGGGAGGCCTCGAATTACGTCAACGGCCTGGAGAGAAAGGACGGGAGCGAAAGGACGCTTCTGGACGAGGCGGTCGCGGAGAAGGAAAAGGTCGATGCCTGGATGGACCGGACCTCGGGCAAGATGGCCCATCATCTCCTCAACGACCTCAAGATCGTGATGAGCGACAAGGTGGGGATCTTCCGGACCAAAAAACAGCTCCAGGAAGCTCTCGACAAGATCCGCGCGATCCGGGAAGACTACCGCCGGGCTTTCATCTCCGGCCAGTGCCTCCGCTACAGCCAGGCCGTCGTCAACCTCGTCGAGTTTGGCTACATGGTCGACCTCACCGAGGCCATCACCCTGGGAGCGCTGCTTCGCGAGGAGACACGCGGCTCCCACTACCGGATCGATCACCCCAAGCGCGATGACGCGAACTGGCTGAAACACACCCTGGTGAGCCTGAAGGATGGGGAGCCCGAGGTCGTTTATCGCCCTGTCCAGATCACCAAGTACGAGCCCCAGGAAAGAAAGTACTGAGATGAAATACACGTTCCGGATCCTGCGCCTCGACCCGGCCGTGGACGAGAGCCCGTATTTCGAGGATTTCATCTACGAAACCGAGGAGAAGAAATCCCTGCTCGAAGCGTTGATGGATATCCGCAACGACCAGGACTGTTCGCTCTGTTTCCGATATAGCTGCCGCGAGGCGGTCTGCGGATCCTGCGGCATGGTCATCAACGGCCAGTTCGACCTGGCCTGCCGGACGATGATCGATTCCCTGGGCACGTCGCTCATCGTCATCGAGCCGCTGCCCAACCTGGAGAT
>JAFGRZ010000125.1 GCA_016934895.1 Candidatus Aminicenantota bacterium | reverse complement strand
GGCCCGATGCCGAACCGCACCGCACCATGGATTTTGTCCGTTCCGAGGTGTTCATGGACAAGGGGAGCGCAATGGAGTCCTGAGCGGCAGGCGATGCTGTGATCCACGTCCAGCAGGGTCGCCGTGTCGGCCGCCTCCAGGCCGTCGATGTTGAAGAGCAAGATGGAGATGTGGTCGGTCAGGTCGTCCTGGACGTAGAGCGTCACCCCATCCACCTCTCTCATGCCGTCCCGGAGCTTGGCCATCAATTTCATTTCGTGATCGTGGATCGCCGGAAGCCCCTGTTTCTGGATCCACTTCAGACCCGCTTGGAGGCCGGCGATACCAAGCGTGTTGGGCGTTCCGTATTCGAGCCGGTAGGGATACTCGTCGAGATGGGTTCGCTGGGCGGAACGCACTCCGGTCCCGCCCGCCCGGGTGTGTCGGATCTCGATGCCCTCCCGGACGTACAATCCGCCGATCCCCGTCGGACCGAGCAGGGACTTGTGGCCGGTGAAGGCCACGATATCGATATTCATGGCGTCGATATCGATCGGGATCTTGCCGGCCGACTGGGACGAATCGATGGCAAAAGGAACACCCCTTTCGCGACAATATCGCCCGATTTCCTTGAGCGGTTGGACAGTTCCGATCACGTTCGAGGCATGGTTGACCACGACCAGCCGCGTGTTCGGTTTGAACCTCCTGGCGAAGTCTTCGGGATCGACAAAGCCGCGGCTGTCGAAGGGGACATGATCGACCTCGACGCCCTCGGTTTTCCAGAGGTGATAGAGCGGCCGCAGGACCGAGTTGTGCTCAATGGTCGTGGAAATGGCATGATCCCCCCGCCGCAGCAGACCGGAGATGATCAGGTTGAGGGCGTCGGTGGAATTGTAGGTGAAGCAAAGGCGGTCGGGGTCTTTCCCGTTAAAAAATCCGGTCAACATCTTCCTTGTTTCTTCAACCACCGAACCCGCCTCCAGGCAGAGATCGTAACCCGACCGGCCCGGGTTGACGCCGAAATTCCGATAAAAACGATCCATGAATTCATAGACCTCGGGCGGCTTGGGGAAGGAGGTCGCTCCATTATCCAAATAGATCAGCGCTTCCATAATCGCACTCCTCTGGTTGAGAATGATTTTGATCCGTCCGTGGAAGCCTTATCCTAATCGAAGGAATCCCCGAAATCAAATGTCTCTTGGGGCCATGCCTGAACTCCCTCGGCAAAGAAATTGGCCTGGAAATTGACAGAAAGGGCTGAAATGGATTAAAATAAGACTCTTCGCCCCCCGGAAGATGCTCATATCAATAAACCTGCCGAGCCAATTTCTCCTTTCCCGGGCGACCTCTATCCCATTTTCCCGGTCCGGGAAGCCCTGGCCGTCCGGTGAACGCCGATGATGACGAAGTTCAACACCGCCAAGGCTATCGAATTCCTCCTGGCCCGGGGTCACTTGCCTGTCCTTTACTGGCTCAAGCGGGACATCCTGGAAGTTCCGGTCGACCGTGAGGTCAAGAACATGCGCAAGTTCGCCGCCCGCGTCCGCATCCTCGAAACCCAGAAGCCGGACGGCAGTTGGTGGGAAAAGCGCTCGGATACGCCCGTTCACTGGGAAAGGACGCTCTATCGGGTCGAGACCTTGAGAAATCTCAGCCGGCTTTATGATTACGGATGCACCATCCGGGAAGAAGGAGTTCAAAAAGCCGTCAATTTCCTGGTTAACCTCCAATCGAAGGAGGGGGATTTCCGGGGAACCGTCCTCAACGAGCATACGCCGACTTTCCACGCCCTGACCCTGGAGATGCTCTGCCGTTACGGTTTGGATAAGGACCGCCGCGTCCAAAAGGGATTCCGCTGGATACTGGCCAACAGACAGAGGGATGGAGGATGGGCGCTCTACCTGCAATCGGCGTCTCGCCCTGTCGCCCGGTCATCCGCGCGAAGCCGGTCCAATCCGAGGGGCCAGCCCTTCAAGCCGCGCCGGACCCAGCCCTTTTCCCATCATGTCACGGGCATCGTCCTGAGGGCGCTGGCCGAGTCTCCGACCTGGAAGAACAGCAAGGAGGCTCGGCAGGCCGGGGAAAGACTCCTGAGCTCTTTCTTTTGCGACGAAGTCTTCGGGGACAGAACCTTCCCGTCCGACTGGGAAAGAATCTGCTATCCTTTCTGGAACATCGATATCCTGGGGTGCCTCGACTCGCTTTCCAAGGTTGGCTTCGGAACGGATGATGAGACGATCCAGAAAGGGCTGGAGTGGTTGCAGAAAAAGCAAAACAGCCAGGGCTTTTGGGAATGCGGCAACAAGAAGGCCGGCTTGGAAGACGACCTCTGGGTCACCCTGGCGGTTCTCCGGGTTCTTAAACGGTTCGATCTGCTCCGGGCCTGACCGCCGGAACCCGGTTTACAAAATCGGCAACTTCAGGATGACTTCTGGTCATAAAGGCAAGGATAATGAGCCAACGCTATCTGGACTATGTCCGAGGCCAGATCATCGGGAGTGACCTTCTGCTGGAAACTCCTTTCGGCCCTCGCCATATGGTCTACGCGGATTACACCGCTTCCGGACGGGGGCTGCATTTCATCGAGGAAAAGCTCATCCGCATCCAGCGCTCCTACGCCAACACCCACACCGAGGATGATTTCTCCGGGAAGCGAATGACCCGGCTGTACCATCAGGCCTTAACACGGATCAAAGAAATGGTCAACGCGGGGGAGCACGGCCGCGTCTTTCCAGTCGGCGCGGGATCCACGGGCGCGCTGAAAAAACTCCAGGAGATCATCGGGGTTTATATCCCTCCCTTGACGAGAGAACGGCTGGACCGGTGCTGCTCGGAGGCGGGGCGGGGAGGGAGAGACGTCCGCGGCCGCATTGAGACGAGCCGGCCCGTCGTCTTCATCGGCCCGTACGAGCATCATACCAACGAGCTGATGTGGAGGGAGGCTCTCGCGGAGACGGTGGTCATCCGGTTGAGCCGGGAGGGCGGACTCGACTTAGACGATCTGGAGAGAAAAATTTCTGAGTCCCGTTTTAAGAGCCGGTTGAAGTTCGGATCGTTCTCGGCCGGATCGAATATCACCGGCGTCAGGACTCCGGTTTATGAGGTCGCCCGTATCTGTCACCGGCATGATACGGCCGTTTTCTTCGATTTCGCCGCCGTCGCGCCCTATGTCCCGATTGACATGAACAAGGACAGGGACGCGTTCTTTGACGCCGTCTTTTTTTCGCCGCACAAGTTCTTGGGCGGGCCGGGCAGCAGCGGCGTTCTGGTGATCAATGACCGCCTCTACCGGAGGGATCTGCCCCCGACCACGGCGGGCGGAGGCACGGTTGTTTATGTGGGATTCGACGGCCACGATTATGATGAGGATATCGAGACCCGGGAAATGGCCGGCACGCCGCCTATCCTCCAGACGATCAAGGCCGCCTTGGCCATGGAGATCAAGGAGAGGATTGGTCCGGACGCGATCGAGAAGATGGAAAGAGAGAATCTGGCCGTCTTCCTGGAAAGACTCCAGGAAATCCCGAATCTCCGCTTCATCGGAAGGTACGACGTTCCGGATCTCACCCCGATCGTTTCCTTCAATATCACCCACCGGGACCGGATCCTGCACCCCAAGTTCGTCACCAAGCTGCTCAACGATCTGTTCGGCATCCAGTCCAGGGCGGGATGCAGCTGCGCCGGTCCCTATGGCCATGCCCTGCTCAACATCGGCGAGGAGACTTCGCGGCGCCTCCGGGACGCCGTCGCCCGGGGATTCCAGGGGATCAAGCCCGGCTGGGTGAGGATCAACCTCCACTACACATTCAGCAGGAGCGATATCGATTTCCTGGCCCGGGCCATCGCCTTCACGGCCCGGCACGGCCATCTCTTCCTGCGCCTCTACAATTTCGATCTGACGACGGGAGAATGGCGATACCGGGGCTTTACAGAAGCGGGACCGGACCTCTCTCTGGACGCCGATTTCCGGACCGCGTCCGTCCACCCCGGCCGGCTCAGGTCCCTAAGGGCTTCTTATTTTCGAGAGGCCCGCCGGCTGGCTCTTGAACTGGAAAGGGCGGGAGAGATGCCGTTTCAGCAGGACGACGCGAACCTCGAAAGCCTCAAATATTTTTATTATGCCCATGG
>JAFGRZ010000124.1 GCA_016934895.1 Candidatus Aminicenantota bacterium | reverse complement strand
ATCCGCCTTGGATATAACTTGACAGCGGCGCGACGAATGGTTATATTATAACTGGATGGCTTACCAGGTCAGGATCAAGAGGAAGACAGAGCGAGGCCTTGACAAGTTGCCTGAGAACGTTCGACGACTTCTGTACTTGCTCGTAACGAATCTGCAGGACTCGGGCCCGATCCAGCCGACCTGGCGAAATTTCTCCTCCCTTGGCGATGACCGATACCACTGTCATCTGACCTATCGCTATGTGGCCTGTTGGACGCATCGCAAGGGCGAGATCATCATCGAGGTGTATTATGTTGGCAGTCGTGAAAAAGCCCCGTACTGAATTATCGATCCAGGGAGACCGCCCCGGGGAGATCGTCGATTGGCTCCGGAAGAAGTACGAAGTCACTGTCCTGGCCGCGGACGAAGATGAAACGGCGATTCCCGTCGAAGAGACCGAATTTTGGAAGGAGATGGAAAAAAACCGGGTCGGGAATCTCCTGGCCGGCGCCCGGTTGAAGGCAGGATTGACCCAGGAGCAGCTGGCCGAAAAACTCGAAATCCGGCAGAACATGGTCTCTGATTACGAACGCGGCCGGCGCGCCCTTTCCCCCGAAATGGCCAGGCGTTTCAGCTCTGTCCTTCAAGTCCAGGAAGCCCGGCTGAAATACGGGCCGCCTTCACAAGCTCCCCGCCGACGCACGGGGAAGCATACCGCAAGATCATAAGTTATTGCCGGCCTGCTCGGCAAGTCCCTCGAGCCTCTGCGGACGGACGTGTCCCCGATGAAAGCGAATACGCAAGGGCGGATGCCCGGCAAGGGTGTCCGCCCTTTTTCTTTTTCGGGGGGATCTTCGGGGGACATGTTCCGGTTTCTCTTGCAATCGGTTAGGGCTTCGTCTTGACCCACACAAGGCCGTGGACGTTGAAGCCGGTATGCCGATTTATTAGAAACTATTTTACCGCTGCGCTGACGGGAAAAGTAGCGGTCATAGCGAAGGAGGAGAGCGAAGACCTCGCGCTTGAAGAACTCGGCCAGGAGGCTGTCCTGAGGAAACGGGCCATCGCTGCGGGAATGATCGCTTCTTCCTGACAAAACGAGAAAAGCCTCGGCCGAGGCGGCTGAATCAGGGCGATAAAGCGTTAACCTGAATTGACACCCGAAGAAGAGAAGGGAAACGAGAGGCGACGATTGGATCCGCAGAAAAGCCCGGCAAGCACGCCTCGGGGCTCAATCGGTCACTCCGGGGCTAGTTTCCCAGGCTCGCCAGCCTCTTCCTGGTATCCACGACCTCGGCGAGGCCCGAGTCGGCATCTTTCCAGAGGTCAAGGAATTTTTGGTAAGAGCCGCGCGCCTTCTCTTTCCAACCACGCTCCTCGTAAATCCTGCCCAGCATGGAGAGACTGCGGGCATAGATATGCCCGTAATACAGGATCCCGGTGCTGAACCCGGCGATTTTCTCGAACTCCCACTGAGCTTTATCAAGATCTCCGGCGGAATAATAGGCCTGCGCCAGTGCCTCGGTGAAGATGGCCTGGTCGTTCGTAAACGGCATGAGATCGGCAGGGTGAGACAACAGACCGTTGGCCTCCTTGAAATATTCGATCGCCCGGGCAAAGTTCTTGTTCTGGACTTCGATCATTCCCCGGAGATGGTGATAAAGCCTGATCTCTTTTTTATTCATTCCTTCATCGACAAGCGCCTTGAGCTCGTCGGCCGTTTGGGCGCTTTCGGCGACTGATCCTGCTCCGAGTTGGGCAAGCCCTTTAAGCAAGAGCGCGCGCCTCTGCCATCTCAGCTCAACGGATGCCTTCTGAGCGATGTCCAACGCGACGTCGCTTTGCCTCAACGCCTCAGCCGTCTTTCCGAACCCCAGATTGCCGAAGGCGGCAAACGTATGAAAAACACATTTCCACCAGTTGTCGCCGATCTTTTCCGCCAGTTCCAAGCCGCGTTCGAATTCCTCCGTTGCGTCTCCGAGTCTTCCCTTCATCAAGTTGAGGGAGCCGAGAAGTGTCCTTGAATACAAATGGTATCCCAGTTCGTCCGATTCGAGAACTTCGAGGTATGCTCTTTCCGCCTCCGCCAAATTTCCCCGCGCATGAGCGATGATCCCCCGGTTGATCACCGAAAGGATGCTCTTGGGATCCAGGGAGAGCGCGCGTTGTGTCTCTTCATGGGCAGCTTCATATCGGCCTTGAAAAAAATAGTGCTGAGCCAAATCCTCGCGGAGCCTGGCGCTGTCACCGAAAGACTTGATATACAGCTCGATGACATCCCTGCCCCTGTCGTACATCCCTTTATGTCGATAGGCCTCGGCCTGGTTAGTATAGGGGATAATGGATTGGTCCCCCCTCCGGATAAGCCTTTGGTAAATTTCAATCACCTGATCCCAATCTTCAATCTCCGTGTGGATCACCCCCAAATTCGTGCCACCGATGGTGTCATCCGGATAGAGCTCGAGCAGCCGGTTGTAGGCTTCAATGGCTTGACCGTAAGTTTTTTCACTCTCCCGCAGGATCTCTCCCTGGATCAATAAATGCTCCCTCTCCGACAGCCGGCCGGCCAGGTCAAAGGCCTTCTTCAGGTATTTCGTTTTCTCGGAAAACATGAGAAGGTTGTTATAGGCCATGGCCATGCTTCTGTAGGCCATGGCGAATTCGGGGTCCAGGGCCAGCGCCCTCTCTATCGACTGGATGCTTTCCCGGTATCGTCCCCGATGGTGGAGGTCCCTTCCCTCGTTGTAGTATTTGTAGGCTTCAGCGGAGCTGGTCGTGATTCTCCCCACTTCCTCATCGATGTCGCCGGCGATGGCGTCTTCGGACAGCCGGAGATTCGACTTGATCCTTCGAGTCAGGTCATCGACCATAAATATCAGGCTCTCGGCGCCCTTCCCGTCCACCGATTCAGACCCCAGGAGCTCACCCGTGGCGGCCTCCTGGAGGACCGTGTTGATCCGGAAATTCTCGCCCGCCCGGGTGTAATCTCCCAGAAGGATATGGCTGGCCCTTCCCTGTGAAGACACTTTCCTAAGTTCTTCTCTCGTATAGGATTTCGCCTCCACAAGGTCCAGCTGTCTGAGGATGTCGAACAGCCTGTCCCCACTCAGAACCCGGACGTATCTGGATTGGGCGAGGTCCGCGATCAAAAGGTCGGAGAGAGCGGTCCTCCAATGGTCCAGAGCCGGGTCTCCGGTGTTGTTCTTGAAATACATGACCGCCAGCGACGGCTTGTCCGTTGGGGCGAGCACGGGAGCGGCTTTTTGCCGTGGAATAAGCTTCCAGACGGCCAGCCCCAGGATGACCAGCGCGACGGCGGCAAGCCCGGGAACGAGAAGTCGCCTCAGGTTGAACTTGACCGTGATCTCGCGTGAGGTGAAAGGCTTGCGTTCGGGGATAATCCTCTCCGTTGTGGGGATGCCTTTTTCGATCTTATCGAGCTCCGCCTTCACCTCCGCGGCAGACTGATACCTCATGGCCTTGTCTTTCTCCAGGCATTTGAGGATCAGCCGGGCGAGGTCGTCGGGGATACCCGGGTTGATCTGTTTCGGGTTTTTCGGCGTCTCCGTTTTATGCTTGATGACGATGCCCAGTGCCGTCTCCCCCTCAAAAGGCACGCGGCCGGTGACCATTTCATACAGAATCACACCGAGGGAATAGATGTCCGATGTCCGGTCGATTTCCCTGGCCTCCGCCTGTTCCGGCGACATGTACTCGGGCGTTCCGATGATCACGCTCGGACCGGTGATGCCCCTCTCCCGCAGGGAACGGGCGATCCCGAAATCCATGATCTTGGCATTCCCGCCCTTGTCGATCATGATGTTCTGGGGCTTGAGGTCCCTGTGGACGACCCCCAGGCCGTGGGCTTCGGCCAGGCCTTCGCACACCTGTTTCCCGAGGCTGATGACGGTCCCCGTGGTGAGGCCCGTCGACATCCGGATCATGCTCTTCAGGTCTTCGCCCTGGACGTACTCCATGGTGATGTAGTGAGAACCCTCGGCCTCTCCCAGGTCGTACATGCCGCAGACATTCTT
>JAFGRZ010000123.1 GCA_016934895.1 Candidatus Aminicenantota bacterium | reverse complement strand
TGGCCAAAAGAAGGGTTTTCATCACCGGCGCCACGGGTTTCGCCGGGCGCCATTTGATGGAGGCCCTGCCGCTTTCCGAGAATTCCGTCTATGGGACGGCCTACCCCCAGCCTCCCCGCCCGGGCGAGGACAATATCCGGTTGCTTGATCTTCGCTCCGAAAGGGACGTTTTCGAAGCCGTCAAGTCCGCCCGTCCGGACTGGATCTTCCACCTGGGAGCCGTTTCCAATGTCCGGCAGTCCTGGGAGAGGAAGAAGGAGACCATGGAGACGAACGTCATGGGGACTTTCTTCCTGTTCGAGGCGGCGAAGAAGTTCTGCCCCGGCGCCCGGATTCTCTTTGTCAGCTCCTCCGACATCTACGGGGTCCTGCCGGCCGCCGACGGTCCGGAGGTCAAGCCTTTAACGGAGGACGACCCGTTCCACTTGATCAGCCCCTACTCCCTGAGCAAATTCGGCGGAGAGCTCATGGCCGGCTTCTACCGCCGCTCGGAAGATCTGGATGTGGTCATCGCCCGCCCTTTTCCGCACACGGGCCCGGGGCAAAGCCCCGATTTCGTCTGTTCGGACTGGGCGCGGCAGATCGTCCGGATCGAACGGGGCGGCCGGGAGCCCGTTCTCCGGGTCGGGAGAACCGACGTGCAGAGGGATTTCACGGACGTCCGCGACATCGTCCGGGCCTACATCCTTTTGCTGGAAAAGGGGAGAACGGGTGATGTCTATAACGTCTGTTCCGGGCGGTCGACGGCGTTGCGGGAGATCCTCGAGGTTTTTCTTTCCTCCGCAGCCGGAAATGTGCGCATCGAGCAGGACCCGGAACGGCTCCGCAAGGTGGATATCCCCTGTCTTGTCGGCGACAGCCGCAAGATCCGGGAGCAAACAGGCTGGGAACCCCGCCTCCCCCTCGAGCGGACATTGGCCGATCTTCTGGATTACTGGCGCGCCCGTCCTTAGTGTTCCGCCGTTCCGGCAGATCGCTCACCCGATCAGGTGATGAATATCGACTTCGTTTGGCTGTAAAAAAGGAAAAGATGAGATGGGCATACGAAACAAAATCCGGTTATCTCCATTCAAGGCTATAGCGCTTCATAGAGCGGCGGCCCTCTTCGTCTTCCTCGATTGTATAAAGTTTCCCATTCTTGATAAGACGTATCCTGGCGGGCAGCAAAACTCTTGCCAGGTATCTCCCCTCTGTATCGAAAATGTCATAAGAGTCGCCCTTGTCTTCGTTTGTTTTTGAATATGGCCTGACAAAAAGCCAGCCGCGGTCGTCCAAGACAAAATCTTGGAAGGCCGGGAAATTGGCTGGCCACTCGACGCGAACGTCAGAAGGTGGACCCTGGTCGCCCCATATTTCTTTGGCTCTCTTGTCTCGATCCTCTTGGGTGAGTTTTTCAGGATCGTAATCCTTGACGATTTTCTTGATGATTTTCCCGTCAGGGTTGACGATGCGGAATTCATATTCGGTCGTTATTCCCCAGAGAACATTGCCTTCCGCTGTCACTTCGAAATAAAGCAGAGGAAAGTATATGAACCGCTTTCCGGTCAAGGATGTAGATGTTGCCGGTTTCATCCGCGTCCACATCTCTTGGATCGAGCAGCATCGAATCTTCACTTTCCCCTCTCTCCCCTAAGGACAATTCTTCTTTTATGAACAATTCGGAAACTATTTACTCGGAGGTGCGCGGATGAATTATGTCGGGATTGACCATCGAGGAGCTTCAGATCGTCCTGATCCGGGAAGCCCCCGTTCACAAACGCTTGCAGGCGGTGTCCTTCTTGGTCAGGGCCACGCGGCGCCTGATCTGGCAGGCATTGTGCCTGCGCTATCCCGAGGAGGCCGAGGAGGCGCGGATCGAGCGGTTCTTCACACTTCTGTATGGTGACCTCGCCTTGGCCCGGAACGCCATCCGGGCGGCGAACCGGAAATCGTCCACGACATGAAAGAGCCGGACATCATCGAGGTCGCTCTGCGGGTCGTCCGGGTCTTCGAGGATCTCGGCATCGGGTACTATATCGGGGGGTCTCTGGCGAGCTCGGCCTTCGGCATCGCCCGGTCCACCATGGACGTCGATATCGTCGCCGACATCGGGTTGGATAAGGCCGATATCCTCGAAAATAGGCTCCAAACCGAATTCTACGTGGATCGGGAAGCGATCGAACGGGCCGTCCAGAGAAGATCCTCGTTCAATCTTGTCCATCTCGAGCGGTGGTCGAGAAGCCTCGGACTGTACGACCTCCTTCAAAAAGCCCTTCGTGAGGCATGAGCCGTCGAACAGGGGACACGATTCTCATTCCCCAATGAAGGGCCCTTAGTGAACCGCGTCGGCGTCGCCGTGGGCCGGTCCGGTGACGGTGATACGGGGTATGATATGATCCTCTGCCCGCCTTGTCAGCGTATCCGCTCGGCCCTCTGGTCGAGGCCCCCCTGGTGAAAGACGTGAGCTGTCACGCGGCCCGCCTCATCCCTGACGAAGCGGATCGTCGCGCCCTTGTCGTTGGCAAGGAAGAACTTGTCCCGGGCGTAGGGAAGCAGGGGATACCTGCGCCCCCCGTCCCGGATCGCGAAAAGCGCGGAGCCCTCGCGAAGGATCTCGCGCCGGGTGTTGGAATCGATCCCGTAGATGCCGGTATAGTCGTCGAGGACGGCCGGGTCCAGGGGGAGGATCTCGCGCGGTTCCGGGAATTGATGGTCCTCGCCGAAGAGGATGGCCGCCAGGCTCCGGGCGATCTCGCCCACCGACGCTCCGCCGACATTGCTGAGGACGGCCACGAAGGCCTCATCGCCGGGCCAGCGCGAGATCATCGCGTCGAAGCCCGGGGCGCTGCCGCCGTGGGCGAGTTCTCTTCTTCCCCAGGCCTCCAAGACCAGCCAGCCGTGGCCGAAAACGCCTCTCGGGGCCTCGCCCATCAGATTTTTGGAGGCCGGGGACAGGACCTTGTCCGAGCGCAGGCCGTCATCCCATTTGAGAAGGTCCCCGACGGTGGAGAACAGCGCCCCGGCGGAAAACGCCAACAAGGGGTTGAACCGCGGCGCGTCGACCAGCCTTCCGTCTCGCCCCTCGATATAGCCATGGGCGAATGCCGGCGCCTCGTACCAGTCTGCTCGGAAGCCGCTGTCGGTCATGCCCAGGGGGCCCAAGATGTGCTTCCGCATGTAGTCATAATAGGACTCGCCCGAGGCCCGCTCGATGACCAGCCCGAGGAGAACGTAGCCGATGTTGCTGTAGGCCGCGCGCTCCCCCGGGGCGAAGTCCGGTTCCTTGTCCCTGATCAAACCGACGAGATCGAGCGGAGGCACGGCCTTCCGCAGATCGCCGAGCGTCCGGGGGTCCGGGACGGCTTCCGGCAGGCCCGACGTGTGGGTCAGGAGATGGCGGACGGTGATCGGAACGCCGGGCCTCTCGGGAAATTCGGGAACATGCTTCGACACGGGGTCGTCGAGGTCGAGGCTACCTTTTTTGGCCAGTTGCAGGACGGCCGCCGCCGTGAACGTCTTGGTCGCAGAGCCGATCAGGAAGCGCGTTGAGGGGCTGTTCTTCACGCCCTCGTTGACCCGGGCCTCTCCCAGGCCGGCTTCGTAGACGACCTCTCCGCTTTTAGCGACCAGGACCGAGCCCTGGAACTTCCAGAAACGGCGGGCGGCGCGGACATACTCTTCCATCCGGCGCGCGGGACCCTCCTCGGCGGATCGGCAGGCGTTGAAAGACACCGCCGCGAGCCCGGACGCCAGGGAAATAAGGACCAACGATCTCTTGGTGCGGATGCTCATGACTCACCATCCTTAGCATATCGAGCGATAGGGCACAACCCGGCGATCGTCCTTCTCCGGGTTAGAGCTGGTCCGCGACGCGCTCGATAACGCCTCTGGTCAGGAGGATGCCGACGATATCCATGATCTCCGGAAAGTCCTCGTCGCCCAGGCCGGCCTTGTCCATGATCTCCCTCACCCGGCGGGGTTCCTCCGTCGGGAAGGGCAGGTGGAACAGGAACCGGCCCTGGCGCTCGGTCAGGCTATAGCGCCTTTCCTCCCGGGACCGGCCGCGCCCTTCGAAGACGTGGACGGATGAGATCCGGCCGCCGCGGCCCTCCTTGAACAGCGCCCCGGAGTTCTTGCGTTCCCGGATCGTCCAGTCGCGGGCGGCGGCCTGGCTCTCCGGATCGTAAAGTTCGTCGAGGTCGAACGCGGCGATAAGGCGCCTCTGCCGAAGCGCGTAGCGGAAGTAGGGCCGCTTGGCCTCCATTGCTTCGTGTTTGGTCACGACGGCCGCGTCGCTGAGGCCCTGCAGGAAGTCCTGGGCCGTCTTGATGTGGAGGTTCAGGCGGGCGGCCGCCTCCGAGGCCGAGATGTCCTTGTAGATGACCAGGAGGGTCAGGAACCCCTTGGCGTAATCCTTGGCCAGGAGGGCGGATAACTGGCGCAACCGTTCGAAGGATCCCTCGTCGCTATTTCTCATCGGCCTGGCCCCGGCGGGCGGAGTTGATCATCTGGATGATCTTTTCGGGGGTCCCTTCCTTGTGCCACTGCAGGAACGTTTTGAAGAGCCGGCCCAGGGAATCGCAAAGTTGGTCGAAGGTCAGCTCCTCCTCGTATTTGCGGTAATCGGCCTTGGCGATGCGGACCGTGACCTGGCCGGAATCCGAGAAAGCCACATAGGTTCCCTTCTCATAGGTCCTTTTGAAGAACAGGAGGTAGGCCCACATGTATTCGGGCGCGACCAGCACGACCCTGTCGGGCTCGAAGAAGGGGAAGGCGATCACGTTCCTCCTCAGGAACCGGGCCAGTCCGGCGGCCTCCTCCCGGCTGAACTCGGCCTGCCCGGCCGGGAAGGGCCGGGAGGTGAATCCGTCGGCGGCGCCGGTGACGGGCCTGGCGGCCAGTTGCAGGATCTCTTTGTAGCGCCATTCGATGCGCCGCGAGATCAAGACGCCAATGAACGCGGCCAGGAACGCGGCCGAGGCCAGGGCGAAGCCCTCGTGCAAGGGATGGCCGGCAAAGGGCGGGAAGAACGTCAGCCACCAGAGGGTATACATGGCCGTCGGGATGAGATAGATCGGACTCCCCGTTCTGAAAAGGACGGTCAGGTGGATCAAGGCCATCAGGATCTGGATGGAGCCGAAAACCCAGTAGAACCCCGGCTCCCCGAAGAAGATCCGCCCGACCACCAAGGCCGCGATCAGGACCCCCGTGAAGACGATCATCCAAACCTGAACGGGTTTCATTCTGACCGATTTCCCCATGTGCGTCTCCTTCCGTAATTATTATTAAACTTCATTTTATATGAAGTATATACTATCAGAAGATGCTTGTCAAGCTTTTTTATGAGGGACATGATACGTATTCCCTAATTCTTAACCCCGAACTTGACTTTCCGCTCAAATAATGCATAATATGATTAATAATAAAGCATAAGATGAATCATAAGCGAGGACGAACACATTGAAATCGATCAGCGTCCACGGCATTGACGATGAGACCGAAAAAAAGATCGGGGAGCGAGCGAAAAGCGAGGGCAAAAGCGTCAATAGAGTTGTGAAGGAACTGATCGCCAAAGCCCTTGGCCTGGCAGAGGGGCCTCACGACAACCGAGAGGCGTTCGTGGACCTGTGCGGGATTTGGACCGAAGAGGAGGCCGCGGAATTTTTACGGGCCGTCACCGATCTCGGCACCCTGGACGCCAAGGACTGGCGATGAGAAACATCCTCATCGATACGAACGCCTACGTCCGCTTCTTGGGCGGCGACGATAGAGTTCTCGATGCCCTGGCTCGAGCGGACCGGGTCCACATGTCCGTGTTCGTGCTCGGCGAGCTATACGCCGGGTTCCGAGCTGGAGCCCAAGAGAAGCGGAACCGGGAGATCCTCGAGCGCTTCTTGGGCAAGCCCGGAGTCTCCGTCCTCGAAGCGACTCAGGAGACCGCTGAATACTTCGGCATGATCAAAGCCGCCCTCAAGGAAGCCGGCCGGCCGATTCCCCTCAACGATGTCTGGATCGCCGCCCACGCCCTCGAAACGGCTTCCGTTCTGGTGACCTTCGATACCCACTTCGCCGCTGTCCCGGGCCTTCGCCTCTTGGACGAGCTCGCCTAGCGGGTCCTTTTAACCTCTGATTATTCCACCGGCATGACGCGCGGGATTTAGGGCCTCTTTTTATGATATAAAATGGCCACGATGAAGGCGGTTGGCATCCCCCGCGAGCTGTTTTGGGACACTCCCGTCGACCGCCTCGATCTTCAAGATAATCAACGCTTTATCATCGAACGAACTCTTGAGTTGGGAGACGAAAAGACCGTCGAATGGCTTTTTTCGACCTACGCCCGGACCGACATCGAAAGAGTCCTCCGAGAGAGCAAAAACCTGTCTCCCAAGAGCTCCCGGTACTGGTCGCTCATGCTGGGGAAGTGATCCGTGACCCTGACCGTCCTCGGTCATAGAAATAATTTGGTTTTGGGGGTCGGCTGGTAGCGGTCGCATTTTGGCCATTATTATCCCCTTCAAGCATCGTGAGGAAGCATAAAAGATGTCCGACAAAGATGTCAAGCGCAGCTTGGCCGTGCGGATGATATCGACCAGCCGCTCCTGTCGGCAAAAGCCCCGGAAATCAGCCGGACCTCCGGGCCCGGGGAAAAGAGAGGATCACAAAAAATAGTCAGCCGGTTTCCCGTACTGGTAGCAGACCTGGCCAGTCTGTCCATCGAAAGAGAGCCGCTCCAGGGACAAAAGCGGCCGGACCATATACTTTCCCACCCGCTCGGCCTCGTGGCGAGTCTTGGCCCTGACGCGGCTGTGG
>JAFGRZ010000122.1 GCA_016934895.1 Candidatus Aminicenantota bacterium | reverse complement strand
CGACCTGCTGGCCTCTTTCCTGTACATCCCCGGGACGGTCATCCAGCTGGGTTATGGATCGCTTCACGAAAAGATCCGCTGGGAAGATGGGGCCTATGTGGAATCGGACAGGTTCCTGGAAACCCGGCGGGGGATCTTTTTCAAGGCCTCCTACCTCTGGCGGTTTTGAAAGGTTTGAGTACCATCGCTTTAGGTTCATCTTGGCGCAGAGGCTGCCGACCTCATCCTCATAGCCGTTGAAAATGAAGGTCTTCCGTTTGCCGTTCTGGACGGAGGGTTCAGTCGTCCCGGTCCAGCCCGGCGATCTTGTTTTCCCCAGTCAGTTTGAGAGTGAATGTGACCATCCGCCCGTCATCAAAGGTCAGCCTGTAATGGTAGATCCGCTGCCCCAGCTCCTCTTTTCGCTCGAGAAGATCGATGGTTTTTGGAGATCCGAAATCCTCGAGATCCTCCTGAAGCTCTTTGATCCTCTCCGGGAACCAGACTTTCCCGGTTTCCTCGGTGAAGGCCGCTGCTTCGGCCTTGCCCTCGGCGGCCAAGCGCAGAAAATCCTGGAAAAGGGCGGTCACCCCCGGCTCCTTGTCGGCAATCGGCGGCGGCGGGGGCGGAGGGGTGAGGGTGGGCTCGTAAAGGCCGGCCACTCCATGGATGATGTCCATCGGCCGGGAGTGCCGGCTGTCCAGGTTTGTCAGGGCGACGACCGTCAATCCGTCATCCACATAGCGGGAGATACCTGTCGTAAAACCCTGCCAGGATCCGCTGTGCTCGACCAGCCGGCGTCCGTTCATCTCCGCCAGGCGCCAGCCGAAACCGTATGGCCGGGTCTTCCCGTCATTGAGCTTCACAGGCGTCCACATCTCCTCCAGGCTGCTCCGCTTGAGCAGTTTCTCGGTATAGAGGGCGGCGTCCCATTTGGCCAGGTCCAGGACTGAGAAGTAGAGGGACCCATCGGCCGTCGTGTTGAGCGAGGGAGAGACCCATTCCTGGTTCTTCAGCACTCCCTTTACCAGCCGGTATCCTGAGGACCTGTGCGGAACGATATCCTCCTCGCTGATGATGTCCGTTGTCGTCATCCCGAGCGGGCCGAAGATCCTTTCCTGGAGGAAGTCTCCGTAAAATTTTCCGGTCACCCGATGGATCAGAAAGCCCAGAAGCACGTAGCCTGAATTGCTGTAGCTCCATTTATCTCCCGGCTCGAATTCAAAAGGCAGGTTCTGGAGCCGTTTCAGGATGTCTTCTTCCGCATAGTCCCGGCGGTAATCCCAGTCTTTGTCGGTATAGTCCTTGAGACCCGAAGTATGGGTGAGAAGATGCCGGACCGTGATCTTCTCCCAGGCTTCCGGCGCCTCGGGGAAATGCCCGGCGATCTTGTCGTCGAGTCTG
This sequence comes from Candidatus Aminicenantota bacterium, assembly GCA_016934895.1. Taxonomy (GTDB): domain Bacteria; phylum Acidobacteriota; class Aminicenantia; order Aminicenantales; family UBA8522; genus UBA8522. The sequence goes on along the minus strand of JAFGRZ010000122.1, from coordinate 1,602 downwards.
ACCCGGCCCTCCTCGACCAGCATCATCACCGCCGTGGCCGTGAACTGCTTGCCCACGGATCCTGACTGGAATATGGATTCGGGGGTCACCGGAACGTTCAGCTCCACATTGCTCAGGCCATAGCCCCGGGCATTGAGCATCTTGCCGTCGCGCATCACCGCCAGGGCGAGGCCCGGAATCTTCTGCCGGCTCATCTCGGCCTGGACGAAACTGTCGATGCGGCTGTCAATATTCTCAGTTTGTGCCCGGGCAACAGAGACGAAACAAACAATGCTAAGCACCGTGAAAAACGCTCTACGCAGGATATTGGCCATGGCGTATCTCCTTTTCTGGCTTATACTATTTTAGCCGGATCGATCCAGTCAAGGACCGAAATGGCACCGCAAGAATTTCTTTTTGTGTAGAGTAACTGCTTACAGACTGGCCGGGGACTTTGCCGGCGTGCAAGAAAGATGCTACGCTGTTGGAGCTGAGAAAGGGCCCGCCGGAAAATAGTCTTCTTCGGCCGGAACCTTTTTCCGGCTCATGCGTCCTTTGTATCGAGAGGATACGACCAGGTGAAGCCTGCACAGCCGCCGAAGGAAGAGACCGCTTCGGCGCCGGGAACGATGACACCCCGCGATTTCGACGGGATCTACGACCGGTACAGAGGAGATGTCTTCCGGTTCCTTCTCGGTCTGACGCGGAATCAGGCGGAGGCCGAGGATCTTTTTCAGGAACTCTGGCTGCGGGTCGTCAGACACGGGCGGGTCCGGCCGGATAAAGAGGACTTGAGGCCCTGGCTTCTGACCATTGTCCTCAACCTGCACCGCGATATGCTCCGGAAAAAACGGGTCAGGCGCCTCTTCCTGGTCGGGCGGTACGGCGAGGAACGGTCGTCCTCCCTCCATCCTGACGGATCGGTGAAGCGGGCGGCGGACCCGGCCCGGCTGAACGAAGAGGCCGCGTTGCAGCGGGACATCGACCTCGCGGTGGCCTCTCTCCCGGAAAAGCAGCGCTGCGTTTTTCTGCTCAGCGAGGTCGAGGACCTGCGTCTTGCGGAGATCGCCGCCGTCCTGAAGGTCCCGGTGGGGACGGTGAAATCACTTCTTCACCGGGCCGTAAAAAGGCTGCAGAGGGATCTTGCCGCCCATCATCCCCATGGGGAGAGGATAAAATGCGTTGCCAAGATATTGAGCGTCTGATTCTCGAAATGAGCAAAAAAGAGCTCTCGCTTAAAGAACGGCGCGCTCTGGAGGCTCATCTGGAGATCTGTCCGGACTGCGCCGCGTTCAGGGATTTCCGGGAGAGCCTCCGGGCCGTCCGGGAAAAAGAGCCTGCTCCGAAGCTTGAATCGAGGCGGGTGGAAGAAGTCCGCCTCCGCTGTCATGCCGAGCTTCGCCGACAGACGGTTAGGCAGCGGACCGGTGTTCCCCGGCCGATCTGGGGAGCTTTCGGCATCCTCACCGTGATCACCCTGGGTTTCTTCGTTCCCCAGATCAAGGAGTTTTTTGCCGCCGGGGAGTTCACTCCCGAGGTCGGGCTCCTTCTGGTCATTATCCTGCAGAATACGGTGATGCTCTTTTTCGCGCCTGTCATTATGCGACGCCGGCAGATCGGTCG
>JAFGRZ010000121.1 GCA_016934895.1 Candidatus Aminicenantota bacterium | reverse complement strand
TCGCCCAATAGTGTACCAGAGATCGCGCGAAAAATAAGCAAATCTGAAACTCGAGTTGACATTTCGGGGCGCTGTTTCTATTTTAAACAATCATGAAGGTCGTCCTCGCCGGTTACAATGTGGATAAGGAGGTCATCGACGACCTGAAGCGCCATTCTCCCCCCCGAAACGACGTGACGCCGGAAACCCTGTCGGCCGCCTACGCCCGCATTTCCCGCGACCCCCGGCCGGCCGATGAACTCCGGGCCGTCGCCCGCCGCGAGGTGGAGCGGGCCCGCCGCTCCAACCGGACCATCATCTTCAAGATGGGGCACCACTCGGTGGCCGAACATGCCGTCTTCAATTTCGATATCATCGGCGTCAGCCGCCTGGCCCTGGAGGAGATCGAGAGGTTCAGGCTCTGCTCCTACACCGAGAAATCGCAGCGTTACATCCTGCTCGGCGACGATTTCGTCATCCCGGAGGAGGTCCGGAAGGAGCGGCTGCAGAGGGTCTTCATGAAAACCATCCGGGCGCAGAATGCCCTTTACCATTCGCTTTACGCCAGATTGAAGCCACACCTATTTATTAAATATAAGGATCTCGCTCAGGAGAGCCGGAACCATCCTGTCCTCGAGGGCTGGGCGAAAGAGGACGCCCGGTACGTGGTCAGTCTGGCGACCGAGGGCCAAGTCGGCCTGACCATCAACGCACGGAACCTCGAGCTCCTGCTCCGCCGTTTTGCCGCCCGGAAGTCGGCCGAGCTCAGGGAATTGAACCAACGCATCTACCGGCTGGCCAAGGAAGTCGCCCCCTCCATCATCCTTTTCACTGAGGCGTCGGATTTTGACGCCCGGACGTATGGGGAGCTGGAGGATGCCGCCGCGACGCTTCTTGAGAGAACGAGAGGCCGGCCGAAGAGGGAATCCCGCGCCGTCCGAAAGGATGAGGAGTCCGTTTCCCTGGCGGACGCGACGCCGGGAGGGGACGACCGGATCCTGGCCGCCATCCTTCATACGTCCGGATCGACGCCCTATGAGCAGGGTCTGAGGAGGGTCCGGTGGATGACGCCCGCCGAGAAGAGAGATCTCATCAAGACAGCCATCCGCCGCCAGGAGTTTTATGATTTCCCCCTCCGCGAATTCGAGTATGCCGACTTGACCTTCTCGCTGATCGTTTCGGCCTCCTGCTTCGCTCAGCTCAAACGTCACCGCATGGCCACGCTGACCTGCCAGCGGTATGATCCATCGCTCGGAGTCACGGTACCGCCGGCGGTCGGGGAGGTGGGCGCTCTACCGGAGTTCAGGCGGATGGCCGCTCAGACCGAGGAAACGCACGCGCGGCTTCAAAAAAAGATCGGACCGGAGGCGGCCGCCTACGTGCTGATGAACGCGCATCGCCGCCGCGTCCTGTTCAAAGTCAATGTCCGGGAGCTCTATCATATCTCCCGGCTCCGCGAAGATCCCACGGCGCAATGGGAGATCCGGGAGGTCGCCGGCCGGATGTCCGCCCTGGCCCGAAAGGAGATGCCCTTCAGCGGCCTCCTTCTCGGCGGGAAAGAGCAGTATCCCTCCCTTTATCGGAAAGTGTTCGGAAAAGAGCCCGGATTGTCCCCGCCTAAGCTCCTGAAATAAGCTTCAAGCGAGGACTTCGCCGAGGCTTTCTTCAAGGCGGGCCAGAGAATCCAGGCCGCCCAGGACTGTGAGCCTGTCGTTGCTCTCCAATCGTGTATCACCATGCGGGATCAGCAGCTCATTGCCCCGGCGGATCGCCAGGACGAGGATGTCTCCTCCGAGGCGGAGGTCCTTGAGCTTTGTCCCTGTCAGCCGTGGGTTGGCCAGATAGATCTCCCGGATTTGATGGTCTTCCCGGCTGGAAACGAACAGGTGGAAGAGATCGGGATTGCCGGCCATGATCGCCAGCAGATTGGCGCGATACATCCCCGGGCTGAATATCTGGACTCCCAGGCTTTTGAAGCGAGGCAGCCAGGCCGGATCGTTCACCCAGGCGATCACGTGTTCGATCCCCCGGCCGACGGCTCCAGCTGCCACCGCCAGGTTGCGGCCGTCGTCCCCGCCCAGGATGAGCAGGCAACGAACGGCGTCCGGCGGGACGGCCTCCCACCCGCTTGTCCGGGACGGCCAGGCCGGCGGAGGGACCGGCGAACGAACCGGGGATTCCTCGAGAAAGCGGACTTTCTCGCCGTGGGTTTCGAGTTCCCGGGCGACTTGGAGTCCGATATCGTTGGCGTCCGAGATCATGATGAAGCGTTCGCGGGGCTCTTTGCGCACGGGCAAGATAACGTTAAAGAGCAGGGGCGAGACGGTGGAGGTGAAGGCGGCAATCAGAATGAAGGCGGCGTTGGCGGCCTCTCCGATAACGCCGAGCTTCAATCCGATCCCGGCGGCGGCGATGATCAAGGACAGGCGCGACGAGAGGAGAAAGCCGGCCCCGAATGTCTCCTTCCAGGAGAAGGAGAACTTGAAAAGAAGAGAGGGCAGGATCTTAATGACGTAGGCGGATCCGAGAAGGAGCGGCGTCAAAACCCAGGCGTCTCGATTCTGCAGCAGGGCCGGGAAATTGAATCTGATGCCGACCGTGATAAAGAAGATCGGGATGAAAAAACCGAATCCGATGGCGTCGAGGTTGAGACGGACCGGCTCGTCTTCCGGGCGACTGAGAAGAGAAACCAGCGCCCCCGCCAGAAAGGCCCCCAGGATCATTTCGGTGCCCAGGAAATGGGACAGGACGACGAAGGCCATCATCAGGGCCATGGCTCCCTGGACCCTGAGCTGGGATGTCGCCGAACTCAACCCGGTCAAGATCCGCTCCAGAGGCCGCCGGCGGAGGCGGCCCTGGCCGACCCGGTGAACCAACAAGGCGGCGACGAAGAGCACTCCGATAAGCAGGATATTGAAGGAGAGGCCGTGCGATTTCACGGCCACATAAACGGTGATGAGGAACATGGTGAAAAAATCCGCCATCAGAGCGGCGACGATCAATGTCTGGCCGAATGGGCTCGGGCTTAAGCCGCGCTCTTTCAGGACGGGGAGAACGATGCCCAGCGATGTGGTGGAGAGAATGAGGCTGATCATCCAGGGGTTCCCGGCCAATCCCCTCTCGGAAAGTTCGAAGGAGAGGGTGACGGCCATTCCAAGAGTCAGGAGAAAGGCGCCTCCGGCGATGCCGAGAATCTTGAGACGCCGGCTGCGGCGCTGGGCCGAACGGAAAAAGACGGAGAAATCCACCTCGAGGCCGGCGAGGAACATCAACAAAGCCAGCCCGATTTCGGCCAGGAAATCCAGCGTGAAATCCTCGTGGATCAGACGCAGACCCGATTGACCGATCAGGATACCCGCCAAAATCTCTCCGACGACGACCGGAAACCAACGCAGCCTGGAGAGCGCCAAGGGGACGACGAAGGCCAGGAGGAGGACAAGAAGAAGCGGCAGGAAGGTCACGCGGGGGGCGTCTCCATGATCGAGGGCTTATGGGACAAAGGACTTGATAAATCCTCGATGGATTGGCTCATGCGTCCCTGATGAACACCCGTCTTCCCCGGACCTCGATCCGGCCCTCAAAAAACAGGTGGACCGCGTGGGGATAGATCTTGTGTTCCTCGACCAGGATCCGGGCGGCCAGCGTCTCTTCGGTATCTTCCTGGAGGACGGGGACCGCGGCCTGGAGAATGATCGGTCCCATGTCCACGTCTTCGGCGACGAAATGAACGGTGGCTCCGGAATAGCGGACCCCCCAGTCGATGGCCTTCTTCTGGACATGAAGCCCGGGGAACGAAGGAAGAAGCGCCGGGTGGATGTTCATGCAGCGGTTCTTGAACTCGCGGCAGAAATGCGGGGACAGGATCCTCATGTATCCGGCCAGGCAAACAAGGTCGACGTCCCGCTTCCGGATCTCGCGGATGGCTTGCTTGTCGTATTCCTCGCGGCTTGGAAACAGCTTGGGATTGAGGTAAAGCGCTTCCAGTCCGGACTCACGGGCGGTCAGGAGACCCGGCGCCGTCTCGACATTGCTGAAAACAAGCGAGATCGAGGCGTTGATCCGGCCCGCCGTGACGGCCTCGTGGATGGCCCGGAAATTGGATCCGCGGCCGGACAGAAAAACGGCGATCCGGCCTCTCTTCTTGGGGCTGACGAAGATCTCTTCGCCCATGGGGCTTTCCTCCCTCCGCGATGCGTTCAAAGCTTCAGGGACAAGCCTATTCTAACCGAATACCCGCCGAAATCAACCGTGGCCTTCCGGACGTCGCGCACGGCCTCGCCGCCCGGCTCGGCGGCATGGACGCTCATCCGGAGCTGCCAGAAGTCGACGTCGGGATCGTATTCCTCATAAATATAGAGAGCGCCGCTCTCTCCCAGGCTGTTCTCGCCCTCGAACCCGGAAACCTCGGCCCGACGGAAGGACGCTTCGGCGAAGAATCCCAGAGATTCATCGAAGGCGTAGCTTAGACCGAGTCCACCGATATAACCCGTCCCGTTGGCCCCGGCATTGTGGTAAGCGGTATAGGAAAAACGGCCGGCTTCCGCTTTCTTGGAGGCCTCGCGGATGACATTTCTTGCGAATATGGCCCCCATTCCGGCGCGAAGATAGGCCTTGAATTTCTGGCCAAGGGGCAAGAAAACGTAGGCGGAGAGGAAGACCGGATAGGCGCTGATCTTGGTCGGCCGGGTATAGTCGAAGAGGGCCCCGTCCTGACGGATGGATAGCCGGGTTTGTCTCTCGTCGAGCGAGGCGAAGCTACAACCTGCGCCGAGACCCAAGGTGAGCCATCGCGAGAAGGACAATAGCAGTTCGGCCTCGAAATCGACCCCGAGATGGAGCGCTCCGGAGGTTTCGTTCTCCAGGGTCAAGTTCGGATCTCCTTCCGTCTTTAGCCTCCATCCTTCCCTCCATCCCGCAAGAGCCCGGTTGACTTCGTCCGCGCTCGTCCGGTCGAGCCCCGCCGAAAGCCGGAGCATAAGGTCCGCAGCGCCGGAGAAAGAGGGGGAAAAGAGGGAAAGCGCGGCCAGAAAAGCGATGGTCTTGATCCTGTTCATTTTCGGCGCGGGCCTGCTGCGTCAGACCGAAAAAGCCCTGGGGATGGCCTTTTTCCAGGCTTCATGAAGCGTCTCCACGGGCAAACGAACGATCTCCCTTTCGTTCTGCCGGATGATGAGCTCTGTCCCTCCGGTCCGGCCGACCGTTTTCACCGGGGTGTTCCGTTCTTCAGCCAATTCCTTGAGCCGGGGAAGATCCCGGCCGGCGACGCTGACCAGGATTCTCGACTGGGTTTCCGAAAAGAGCCAGGCATCAGGGCGCATTTCATCATCGAAGTCCAGCACACAGCCGGTCCCTGAGCTGCCGAATAGGCAGCATTCGGCGGCGCAGACGGCCAATCCGCCTTCGGACAGGTCGTGGGCCGACCGGAGCAGCCCCTCCCTGATGGCCTCACGGCAGAGATCCTGGACGGCCCTTTCTTTTTTCAGGTCGATTCCGGGAGGCCGGCCTTTCTCCAGGCCGTGAACGGCGCGGAGATACTCCGACCCTCCGAGCTCTTCTATCGTCTCGCCGAAAAGCACGACGACGGCGCCTTCCTCCCGGAATCCCGGGCCGACCAGCTTGGCGAGATCATCGATCAGTCCGACAACCCCCAGGACCGGCGTCGGATGGATGGAGAGGCCCTCCGTGTCATTGTAGAAACTAACGTTCCCGCCCGTGACGGGGATCTCGAAGGTCCGGCAGGCTTCGGCCAGACCCTCGATGACCTCTTTGAACTGCCACATAACCTCCGGCTTTTCGGGATTGCCGAAGTTCAGGCAATTGGTGACGCCGAGGGGCACCGCGCCGACACAGGCCAGGTTGCGGCACGCTTCGGCCACGGCGATGGCCCCGCCGGTCCGAGGATCCAGGGAACAGTAGAGCGCATTCCCGTCGAGCGTCACGGCCAGTCCTTTTTTCCGGCCTTTGATTCGCAGGACGGCCGCGTCGGCTCCGGGCAGAAGCACTGTGTTCGTCTGGACCATGTGGTCGTATTGACGGAATACCCATTCCTTATCGGCGATGGTCGGGGAGGCGGCCAGCTTGAGCACGACGGAAGAGAGGTCCTTGGGCGGGGAAGGGAGGGTGAGCGTCTGCGCCGACCGGAGGGAGGCCGGCTTTCGGGCGGGCCGCCGGTAAACGGGACACAGGTTGACCACCGCGTCGACCGGGACGTCGATGACCGTCTCGCCCCGGAAGGACACCTTCAGGTTTTTCCGGGCGGTGACTTCGCCGATGGGGACCGCGTCCAGATCCCACTTGGCGAAAATCTTCCGGACCTCGGCCACGTTCTCCTTCCCGGCCACGATCAGCATCCTTTCCTGGGACTCGGAGAGCATGATCTCGTAAGGGGTCATGCCGTCTTCCCGTTGGGGAACGAGGTCGAGGTTTATGGAAATGCCCGTTCCGGATTTGGCGGGCATTTCTGTCGTCGAGCAGGTCAGTCCCGCGGCTCCCATGTCCTGGATCCCCACGATCAACCCTTTCTCCATGACTTCCAGGCAGGCCTCGAGAAGCAGTTTCTCTTTGAACGGGTCTCCCACCTGGACGTTCGGCCGCTTGTGTTCGGTCTCCTGGCCGAACTCGGCCGAGGCCATGGTGGCGCCGTGGATGCCGTCCCGGCCCGTCTTTGACCCGACGTAAAGGACTGGGTTGCCGGGTCCTTCGGCCCGGGCGAAGAAAATCTTCGTCTTTTCGACCAGTCCCAGGCAAAAAACATTGACGAGGGGATTCCGGGAATAGACCTCGTGGAAATAGACCTCGCCTCCGACCGTGGGGACGCCGATCGAATTTCCGTAAGACGAGATCCCGGCGACAACGCCGTCCATGATGGCCCTGTTCTTGGGGCTTTCAAGCGGTCCGAAGCGCAGCGAATCGAGGAGGGCGATCGGCCGGGCCCCCATGGTGAAGATATCCCGGAGAATCCCGCCGACTCCGGTGGCCGCGCCCTGGAAGGGCTCGATGAGGGAGGGGTGGTTATGGGATTCGATCTTGAAGACGACGGCCTGTCCGTCGCCGATGTCGATGATGCCGGCGTTCTCTCCCGGACCCTGGATGACGCGTTTGCCGCTGGTGGGAAGCCGGCTCAGGAACGCCTTGGAGCTCTTGTAGCTGCAGTGTTCAGACCACATCAAGGAGAAGATGCCGAGCTCGGTGAGGTTCGGCTCCCGTCCGATAAGGGCCGTGATCTTCTCGTATTCCTCGGCAGTGAGGTTGTGATCGGAGAGGACTTTTGGGTCGATCATGATCGGATCAGCGATTCGAAGATCAGGCGGCCGTCCCCGCTTCCCAGCGCGGACTCCGAGGCCCGCTCCGGATGGGGCATCATTCCCATGACGTTTCCCCGCCGGCTGATGAGCCCCGCTACAGCCGCCGTCGAGCCGTTGACGTTCGTCTCTCCGGTCAATTCTCCGTTTTCATCGGCATAGCGAAGGACGATCTGATCCTGCTCCTCCAGCTCGGCCAGGCTTTCGGGAGGGGCGAAATAGTTGCCGTCGAAATGGGCGATGGGGATGCGAAGGACCTGGCCCCGCCGGGCCAGGCGGGTGAACGGCGTGGCGGGATTGTCGACCCGGAGGTGGACGAACTGACAGAGAAACTTGAGGTTCTTATTCCTCAGCATCGCCCCGGGGAGCAATCCCAGTTCGAGGAGCACCTGGAACCCGTTGCAAATCCCCAAGACGAGCCCTCCCCGCTCGGCGTGCTCGCGCACTTCCCGCATCAGGGGAGAAAAACGGGCGATGGCGCCCGACCGGAGATAATCCCCATAGGAAAAGCCGCCGGGGAGGACGACGCAATCGACTCCCTTGAGTTCGTGGTCCTTGTGCCAGAGCAAAACGGTCTCCTGGCCGAGCACATCCTTTAGGACATAGTAGGTGTCATGATCACAGTTGGAGCCGGGAAAAACGACGACGCCGAACTTCAAGGGCTCAAACCTGTTTCGCTTCTCCGAGGATTTCCCAGGCGAACTTTTCGATGATCGGGTTGGCCAGGACCTTGTTTGCGATCTCCGGAACGATCCGGCGGGCGTCCTCGTCCGAGATGCCGTCGAACTCGATCTCGAAGACCTTGCCCTGACGGACGTCCTTGACAGAGCTGTAGCCGAGGGTGAGGAGGGCGTTCTTGACTGTTTGTCCTTGTGGGTCGAGGACACTTTCCTTGAAAGAGACGAGGATTCTAACTCTCATGCCCGAAGATCCTTTCAAAGATGAAATCGACTTTTTCGAGGTAGGCCTCGAGCGTGAAGCAGGCGGCAATCTCCTGGGGTGAGAGGACAGCCAGAACATCCTCGTCCGCCAGCAACAGGTCCCGGAGGCTGATTCCCTCGCGCCAAACGCGGAGGCTTGAGCGCTGGACGATCTCATAGGCTTCGGCCCGGGAGACGTTCTTATCGGTGAGGGCGAGGAGCACGCGCTGGCTGAAGACGAGTCCCTTCGTCGCCTCGATGTTCGCCCTCATCCGGTCTTCGTTGACGACCCAGTGGCGGATGATATCGGTCATTTCCGAGATGAGGTAGTCGGACAGGATGAACGAATCGGGGAAGATGATCCGTTCGGCCGAGGAATGGGAGATGTCGCGCTCGTGCCAAAGGGGAATATTTTCCAGTGCCACCAGAAGATTTCCCCGCAGGATCCGGGAGAGACCGCTGATCCTCTCGGCGCGCACGGGGTTCTTCTTGTGGGGCATGGAGGACGATCCTTTTTGCCCCTGAGTGAACGGCTCTTCGAGCTCCAGGACCTCGGTTTTCTGAAGGTGCCGGAGTTCGGTGGCGAACTTGTCCAAACTGGCACCCAGAAGCGCCAGGGTCGAGAGCACCTCGGCGTGCCGGTCGCGCTGCAAAACCTGGGTCGAGACCTTGGCCGGGCTCAGGCCGAGACGGCGGAGGGCCCACTCTTCCACCCGCGGGTCGAGGTGGATATAGGTCCCGACGGAGCCGGAGATGCGTCCGACGCTGATCGTCTCGAGAGCCCGGTGGAGCCGGACCTCATGGCGTCCGATCTCTTCATGCCAGACAAGGAGCTTCACCCCGAAAGTGATCGGCTCGGCATGAACGCCGTGGGTGCGGCCCATCATCACCGTCTTTTTGTAACGGATGGCCTGCTCCTTGAGGATCGTCTTGAGCGAAGCGAGGTCGCGGACGGTTTTTTCGAGGGATTCTTTGAGGAGCAGAGAGAGCGCGGTATCGACGACATCGTAGGAGGTCAATCCCAGATGGATGTAACGGGCGTCTTCCCCGACGTGTTCCCCCACGGACTCGAGGAAGGCGATGACATCGTGCTTGACCACCCGTTCGATCTCTTCGATCCGGGTGACGGAAAAAGCCGCCTTGTCCTTGATCCTCTGGAGAGCGTCGGCCGGGATGCGCTCGAGCCCGGCCCACGCTTCGCAGACCGCCAGCTCGACGTCCAGCCATTTGCGGTATCTGTTCTCGTCGGACCAGACGGCCCCCATCTCAGGACGGGTGTACCTATCGATCATCCAGAATTCCTTGAAAAGAGGTCAAATCATAACAAGGAGAGACGGGCTTGTCAATTTCGGCTTGTCTTTCCAAGGATCTTGTTTCATCCTTGTCTAACAGGATGAAGGCCGTGATGGACGATGACCGGGAAGACGGGCTGGTGGCGCGGGCCCAGGAAGGCAATCTTTCGGCCTACGCGGAACTCGTCCGCCGCTACCGGGAAAGGATTTACCAGACGATCTATCACCTCACCCGTAACCACGATGACACGGACGATCTGGCCCAGGAGACCTTCCTGCGGGCGTTCCAGGGGCTTCGGCGCTTCCGCAGGAAATCGGGTTTTTACACTTGGCTGTACCGGATCGCCGTCAACTTGAGTTTCAACCTTCTCAACAAGAGAAAGACGGAAATGAGCAGGCAGAAAGAGGTCGAACGGGTGTCTGATTTAAAAGAGCGATCGCTCGGCGGTCCGGAAGCGGCGTCCGCGGCCGGTGAGCTTCGGGAGCGCCTGGAAGCCGCCGTCG
>JAFGRZ010000120.1 GCA_016934895.1 Candidatus Aminicenantota bacterium | reverse complement strand
GGTCCGACGATCCGGGTCATCCCGAGTCCGCGGGCCCACTCTTCCACCCGGCCGAGCAGAGCGTGGACCGCCTCCTGATCCTCCCAGGTCTCCAGGAAGCCGAAGCGGCCGAGATTCTCCTTCCGGTATTCGTTGAAGCGGGTATTGATGATACCCATGATCCGGCCGACGGGCCGGCCGTCCCGGAACGCCAGGAGCAGGATCGTTTGACAGTAGCCGAACGCTTTGTTCTTCTTCGGATCGAAATATTTCCATTCATCCATATAGATGGGATGAACCCAGTTCCCGTGGCCCCGGTGGATTTTTTCCGGAAGGTAGATGAATGTTTTCAGGTCGCGGCGCGTTCCGACCTCGCGGACATCGATGGCCATGGCCTTCTCCCTTCGTAAGGACTTTCGGCGACCATCCCTTATCCTACATTCCGCCCAAAAAATCAAATTCCCGGGTTCGCATTTCTTTTCATGTAATGAAGATGCTTCCAATTCCCGAGGAGTTTGACTTTTTTCTCCCAATCTTGATAATAATGGGATTTCATTATCACGGGACAGGAATCATAACCCGATATGAAAAAGCGGACTTTTCCCCGGGGTGTCCATCCCCGGGAAAAGAAGGAAGCCACCAGCGATCAACCTATCGTGCCCCTGCCCCCGCCGGAGCGCGTCGTTATTCCCCTCCTCCAACATTTCGGAGCCCCGGCCCGTCCGGCCGTTAAAAAAGGGCAGGCGGTTCTGCTCGGGCAGATGATCGGAGAGGCTCCCGGCCTTTTCTCGGCCCATGTTCATGCGAGCGTCTCGGGCGCTGTCCTGGCCGTTGAAGAGCACGGTCATTCCGGCGGTTATCCGGTGCCGGCGGTGGTTATCTCCAACGATGGCCAAGACAGGACGGCCTCCGGCGCGGGCGTTGAACCGGACGCTTTTTCGCTCTCGCCCGATGAGATCCGCCAAAAGGTCAAGGCCGCCGGCATCGTCGGATTGGGCGGGGCCGCCTTCCCCACCGCGGTGAAGCTTTCCCCGCCCAAGGACAAACCGATCGACATCCTGATCATCAACGGCTGCGAGTGCGAGCCGATGCTGACGGCCGACTACCGGCTGATGCTGGAGCATCCCGGGGCGATCCTCAAAGGGGCCGCGCTCGCCCGCACGGCGGTCGGCGCCCAAAAAATCATCATCGGCATCGAGGACAACAAGGCCGATGCCGCGGACGTCCTCCTCAGGGAAGCCGGCCTTTTCCCTGCGGAAATCCAACGGCTCAAAACGAAATATCCCCAGGGAGCGGAAAAGAACCTGATCTACGCCCTCCTTCGCCGCGAGGTCCCGCGGGGAGGCCTGCCCTTTGACGTCGGGGTCGTCGTCCAGAACGTCGGCACCTCCAAGGCCATCTGGGAGGCGGTCTCCGCCGGCAAACCGCTTTATGAACGGGTGATCACCGTCGGGGGGCCCGGCATCCGCGAGCCGAAAAATCTGCTGGCCCGGGTGGGAACGCCTTTCCGGACCGCCGTCGAATTCTGCGGGGGGCTCCAGGACGACGCGAACACCCTCATCATGGGCGGCCCGATGATGGGAGTGGCCCAGTGGTCGCTGGACACACCGATCGTCAAGGGAACATCGGGAATCCTGGCGTGGCATTCGCCGGTGACCGCCACGGAATATCCCTGCATCCGCTGCGGGCGCTGTATCGAACACTGCCCGATGGGGCTTTCGCCCACCCAGCTCCACAAATTCGTCCGCTATGAAAAATGGGCCGACGCCGAGAATTGGGGAGTCCTGGACTGCGTCGAGTGCGGCTGTTGCCAGTACACTTGCCCCTCAAAGATTCCCCTGGTTCACTGGATGCGCCTGGGCAAGAACAAGATCAACCGGGCGAAAAGGAAAAAGAGCGCCTGACCATGGCCGAACCCTACGTCGTTCAATCCTCCCCGCACCTCAGGGCAAAGGACACGACCCCGCGGATCATGGTCCGCGTCATCATCGCCCTGCTTCCGGCCTCTCTCGCCGCCGTGTACTATTTCCGGCTGCGCGGCCTCGTCCTTATGGCTGTCTGCATCGCCGTCTGCCTGGCAACGGAAGCCGTTTTCCTTAGGGCCAGGAAAAGACCGCTGACGCCTCTCCTCGACGGCTCGGCGGTCATCACCGGTCTTCTCCTGGCCATGACCCTGCCGCCTTCCTTCCCTCCGGGCTTTGCGGTCATCGGGGCTGTCGTCGCCATCGCCATCGGCAAGCAGGCCTTCGGAGGGTTGGGGCATAACATCTTCAATCCGGCTCTCGTCGGCCGGGCTTTCCTGGCCGCCGCTTTTCCCGTGGCCATGACGACATGGCTCCCTCCGGTCACCCTCAAGGTCGACATCGTCACGTTCGCGACGCCGTTGGCGATCTTGAAGTTCCAGGGCGGCGCCGCCCAGGGGATCCTGACGCCTCTCCAGGATCTCTTTTGGGGAAATATCGGGGGCTGCGTCGGCGAGACCTCGGCAATCGCCCTCCTCGTCGGGGGGGCGTATCTTTTATTAAAGCGCACGATCGATTGGCGCATCCCTCTCGGCAGCGCGCTGGCCCTGGGCGTCTTCAGCGGCGCCTTCTGGCTGGCCGATCCCGGCCGGTACGCCTCGCCGCTCTTTCATCTTCTGGCCGGCGGATTCCTGCTCGGCGCCCTCTTCATGGCCACCGACATGGTCACCTCCCCCGTCACCTCCAAGGGCACCTGGGTCTATGCCCTCGGCCTGGGCCTTACGATCGGGATCATCCGTCTTTTCAGCGGGTATCCGGAAGGCGTGATGTACGGCATTCTCTTCATGAACACCTTTGTTCCGTTGCTCAACCACTATCTGCGCCCCCGCATTTTGGGAGAGAGGGCCAAGAAATGAGCTTATCCTCCCGGATGATCATTGTCCTCACCTCCGTCGGGCTCATTTCGGGAGGATTCCTGGCCGGCGTCGGCATCCTGACCAAGGACCGGATTGCGCTCAACAAGAAAATGGAGATCGAACGGGCCATCGTGTCGGTCGTCCCGGGATCGGTCTCCGGCGAAACGCTTTACGAGGAAAAGGACTTCACCGTCTACGGCGCCAAGAACGAAGCGGGAGATCTTCAGGGATTCGCTCTATACACATCCGGCGTCGGCTTCCAGGATAAAATCAGCCTCATGGTCGGCGTCGACGCCTCCCTCTTGCGTCTCAACAGCATCGCCGTCCTCGACCAGAAAGAGACGCCCGGCCTCGGCGCGAAAATCACCGATCCAACATCGTTTCTTGTGTTCTGGGAAAACAAAGACTTCACGCAACCCCTGAGCTTGCGCAAGCCTCCCGCCGCCACGGCGGAAAGCCTCTCCGCTTCCGAGGTCAACACCATCACCGGAGCGACGATCTCTTCGGAAGCCGTTCTCGGCATCGTCAATGCGGCGCGGGAGAAGCTCAAAGCCCTGCGCGAAGAGGGCAAGCTCGCACCCGGAGGAACGGATGCCGACTAGGACCGCAAGCCAGGATTTCCTCAAGGGCCTGTGGCAGGAAAACCCCATTTTCCGCCAGATGCTGGGCATGTGCCCGACCCTGGCGGTCTCCAACGCCGTCATCAATGGGATCGCCATGGGACTGGCGACCGCCTTCGTGCTGATCTTCAGCTCATTCTTGATATCGCTCATTAAGAAGGTCATCCCCAACCAGGTGCGGATCGCCTGCTACATCGTCATCATCGCCACCTTCGTGACCATCGCCGACCGTTTTCTGGCGGCGTTCTTCCCGCCCATTTCCAAGAGTCTCGGCCCCTTTGTCCCGCTGATCGTCGTCAACTGCATCATCCTCGGCCGGGCCGAAGCATTCGCCTCCAAGAACCCGCCGGGCCGTTCGGTCATTGACGCCTTGGGCATGAGCGCGGGATTCATCCTGGCCTTGCTCATCCTCAGCTCGATCCGGGAAGTCTTGGGCAGCGGAACCTTTCTAGGCTACCCGGTTTTAGGGAGCTGGTTCGAGCCCTGGGTGATCATGGTCCTTCCTCCGGGCGCCTTCATCACCCTGGGGATCCTCATGGCCATCAGCCTTCAGATCGAAATGAAAAGCAGGGAGAGATAGCGGTGGAGCTCGTGACTCTCTTCATCGGCGCCATTTTGATCAACAACTTCGTCCTCCACTATTTCCTCGGGATCTGCCCCTTCCTGGGTGTCTCCAAGAAGATCGACGCCGCCCTCTCCATGGGTTTGGCGGTGACGTTCGTGATGAGCATAACGGCCGTCGTGTCCTGGGCGATCAACCATTGGATCCTGATCCGCTTCGGGCTCGATTACCTCCAGATCGTCTCCTTCATCCTGGTCATCGCCTCGCTGGTGCAGCTCGTCGAGATGTTCATCCGGAAGACCAGCCCGCCTCTCTACCAGGCGATGGGCATCTATCTCCCGCTGATCACGACCAACTGCGCGATTATGGGGCTGGCCCTGCTGGCCGCCCTGAAAAATTACGACTTTGTTGAAGCCGTGGTTTTCGGAGTGGGCTCGGGCCTCGGCTTCACGCTGGCCATCGTCCTCATGGC
>JAFGRZ010000119.1 GCA_016934895.1 Candidatus Aminicenantota bacterium | reverse complement strand
TGGCCCTGATCGGCGTTACCACCCTGGTCATCGCCGTGGTGATATTTTTCAGCTCAGGCCGAACATTTGCCATGCCCTATCTCATCTTCTACTTGATCTGCCTGGTGCTTTATTCCTTGTACGTTTTCTCTCCGACCGGCGAGATGGACGGTTTGGACACCCTCTTCTTCTGGCTGGACAGGGTGGCCCTGTTGGTTTTCCCCCCTTTCCTTCTCCATTTCTTTCTTATTTTTCCGCAGAGAAAAAAAATCCTCAAAAAGAGGCCGGCTTCCCTCTTGTTCCTATATCTCCCGGGGATTCTCCTTCTCCTCGCCACGGCGGTCCTCCACTCTCCACTGGCCGGACGATGGGATGACGGGTTGGTTCTGTCCATTCACGCGCCGCTGGAAAAGCTGGGGATGCTTCAATTCCTGCTTTTCGTCGTCGCCTCGCTCTTAAGCATTGTCCAAAGCGTTCGGCACATGTCCAACCTGCTGATCCGCCGTCAGCTCCGTTGGGTCCTCTCCGGATTGATCATCGGATTTCTGCCCTTTCTCATCTTTTATGCGATCCCTTTTTGGCTCGGCCGGAACCCCTCCCAGTCGGCCGATCTGACCGTCTTGCCCCAGGCCTTTATCCCCCTGGCCTTCGCTTACTCGGTTTCGCGGTATCGGCTCATGGATTTCGAACTTTTGCTCAAGAAGGCCGCCACCCTGGTCTTTTCCTATTTCTTTCTGGCCTGCCTTTATCTCATCTTGAGCTCGCAGACGCAGGTTTTCTCCGAGAACAAGATCAACGTCATTATCCTGGGCATTTTGGCGATGGTTCTAGGAGCCACGCTCTTCACTCCTCTGAAAAAGCTGATTTCCTCCCTGTTTGACCGTTTTTTCTATAAGCGGTCCTACAAGTACCGGAAAACGCTTCTCATCATCGGCAAGGAGCTCAGCCGGGAACGCAACCTGGAGAAACTGTCCCAATCGCTGCTCGAGCTGATCACTAACGCGTTGTCCCTGAAAAGTCTGGCCCTCTTTCTCCCTGCGCGACCCGACGACTCTGAGTTCGCCGTCGTCAGCGCGCGGGGAGAGTCCGCGGCCGCAGGTCACAACATCACCTTCGGCCCGGACTTTATCTTTCATCTTCGGGACAAAGATTATATCGCTTTCGATTCGCCGGCCGACAGGAAGGATCGCATCAAGGGCGGGGAAGAGCTCGCGTCACGCGGGTTGTATCACTTCCTGCCGCTCAAGGTCGAGGACCAGCTGATCGGCTGTCTGGCGATGGGAAAGAAACTCGACAACACCTTTCTCAACCGCGAGGACTGGGATCTTCTCGCGACCATCTCCTCCCCCGTCGCTTTGGCGATCGAAAACGCGTCCCTCTACGAACAGGCGAGCGTTCGCGCCCTCGAATTGGAGCGGCTCAAGGACTACAGCGAAAACATCATTGAAAGCCTGACCGTCGGGGTCGCCGTGCTCGATCAGAAAGGAGAGGTGATCGGCTGGAACCGGGTCCTCGAAGAGACTTTTGACCGGGGCAAGAGCCAAGTGCTGGGCCGGAGATTTCAGGAGATCCTCGGTCCAAAGAATTTCCTCGCTCTGTTTCCAAGCGACACGCAGCAGGATTTCCGTCTGCTGAGCGAGATCTCTCTCGAGCTGCCGGAGGGAGAGAAGAGGATTTTCGACATCGCCAAGACCCCTCTTTTCGACAACCGGATGGTCCCTTACGGGACGATCGTCGTTTTCGAGGACATTACGGAGAAGATCCGTCTTCAACAGCAGCTCGTCACCTCGGAGAAGCTGGCTTCGATCGGACTCCTCTCGGCGGGTGTCGCGCATGAAATCAACACTCCCCTGACCGGCATCTCGAGCTACGTCCAAATGCTTCAGAAGAAACTCACCGATTCCCATTATTCCCAGATCTTGGAGAAGATCGAGGCCCAGACCGAGCGAGTTTCCCGGATCATCAAGAATCTTCTCAATTTCGCCCACAATCCGGCGGAGTCGGCCTTCCATAAGGTCTCCATCGCCGACAGCCTGAAGGAGATCATCTCCCTGATCGAGTACAAGCTCAAAGCCATGAACATCCAATTGGAGATGAAGCTGGCTCCCGTGAAGCCCGTCTGGGGCCAGGGAGAGCGGCTCCAGCAGGTCTTCATCAACATCATCCTGAACGCCATCGACGCCATGCCCAAAGGAGGCGTCCTCCGCATCCAGACGGCCCAGGAAGGAGGACATGTGATCATCACGATCGCCGACACGGGCACGGGAATACAGCCGCCGCATCTGCCCCACATTTTCGATCCTTTTTTCACCACCAAAGGGATCGGCAAAGGCACAGGTCTGGGGCTGTCGATCTCCTATGCCATCATCAAAGAGCACGAGGGACATGTGGCCGTCGAAAGTGAGATCGGCAAGGGAAGTTGTTTCACCATCTCCATCCCCACCGACTTGGATCTGAAAAAAATGGGGCAGAGAAGCTCCTTTGTCCGGAACTGAGCATGACGGAAACAAGAGCGACCATCCATGTCGTCGACGACGAACCGATCATCCATGAAGTCTTGAGCCAGCTTCTGACCGCCGAGGGTTATGAAGTGGAGCTCTCCTCATCGGGCGAAGAAGCCCTGGAAAAATCCTCCTCCCGGGCTTATGACGTGACCCTGCTCGACCTTCTGATGCCCGGACTCGGCGGCATCGACGTGCTCAAGAATGTCAAGAAAATCGATCCCCAGGCGGTGATCATCATCATCACCGCCTACGCCTCGGTCGAATCGGCCATCGCCGCCATGAAAACGGGAGCCTACGATTACATTCAAAAGCCTTTCAAGCACGAGGAGCTGATCCTGACCATCGAGAGGGCCCTGGAACACCGGAACCTGCAAGTCGAGAATCTCCGTCTCAAGGAAGAGCTCGATCGCAAGTTCAGCTTCGAGAGCATCGTCGGCACGAGTCAACCGATGCAGCGGATCTTCGAGTTGATCAAGGCCACGGCGCCGACGCGCTCGACCATCCTGGTCCAGGGCGAGAGCGGAACGGGCAAGGAGCTGGTCGCCCGGGCGATTCACCAAAACAGCGAGCGCCGCCATTATCCGTTCGTCGTCGTCAACAGCGGGACGCTCCCTCCCGATCTCCTGGAGAGTCACCTTTTCGGCCATGTCAAAGGAGCCTTCACCGGCGCCGTGAGCCAGAAGGAAGGGCTTTTTGAGGCGGCCGACCGGGGCAGCATTTTTTTCGACGAGATCTCGACCGTGAGCCTCGAAACCCAGGCCAAGCTGCTCCGGGTGATGCAGGACAAGGAATTCATGCGGCTCGGCGGGACCAAGACCATCAGAGTGGACGCACGGATCATCGCCGCTACCAATACGGACTTGGAAGAACTCATCGCCCGCAAGGCTTTTCGCCAGGACCTGTTCTATCGGCTCAACGTCATCAAGATCGAACTCCCGCCGCTCCGGAAGAGGAAGGAGGACATCTCTCTGCTGGTGAAGCATTTCATCGAAATTTACGGCCGTGAGAACAATAAGACGATCGACGGCGTCAGCGACGATGTCATGGAGATCCTGGAGAATTATGACTGGCCGGGCAACGTTCGTGAACTCGAAAACCTGATCGAGCGGGCGGTGGTTCTGACAAAAACCAAGCTCATCACCCGGAGAGCTCTCCCCCCTCATTTTCTCGACCGCAGAACGGCGGGCGAGGAGATCGCGGATGAAGCGGACGGGGCCCGGAGCTTCAGGGAGCAAACCCAGGCCTTCCAGAGGAGGATCATTCTGAATTCCCTTCGGCGATCCGGAGGGATTCAGAAGCTGGCCGCGCGTTCGCTGGGGCTGAAGCCGACGACGTTGAACGAGATGATGAAAAGGCTGAAGATCGACGCCGACAGCCTGTCCTGAGGGCCCCCCGCTCAGGTCACGCGGAATTTGCCCGGTACGGCTTTATCGGGATTGACCGTGATCCGGCGGGCCCGTCCCCGCAAGGGAAGATTGAACGCCTGGCTCTTCTTGTCAATGATCAGCTTCTCGCGACGGACCGTCCCCCCTTCCTCCTCCCAGGCCACCCAGAGCGGAAAAACAAAAGCATCGAGGAGCTGGCTCACCTCAACCTGCAGGAAATGACCGGTCTCGTTTTTTATCTGCGAAAGATGCACTCTGGTTTCGGGAAGGACGTGGGAATCGAACCAGAGCCGGAAAAACTCGTCCAGGTCCAATCCGGAGACCTTCTCCATCATGCTCCGGAACTGGCCCGTCGAAGCGGCGGAGTACTTGTGGGCCGCGAAGAATTCTCGCAAGCCCGTGAACAGGACGTCATCGCCCATGAGATCGCGGAGCATGTTCAGGACGAGGACCGTTTTGTCGTAAACGATCGCCTGGTAGGCTTCAAAATCCGTGTAGCTGAGTCGGGAGCCCAGGGTGATCGGTCCCCACTTCGTCTTCTTTTCCGTCCACTGGGAGAACTTCTTGAGAATATCCGCCAGGGCGCCGTCTCCGTATTTCTCCTGGATATAAAGGACGGCGGCGAATTGGGCCAGCCCCTCGCTCAACCATTGGTCGCGGTATCTGGCCGGAGTGACCCCTTGTCCCCACCATTGATGGGCGATCTCATGAGCGATAAAATATTCCTTCCATTTTGAGGTCAGATCAACCGGGCTGCTCGGCCGGCCGATCAAGCGGCCCCGGACACCGGTGTCCAACCGAGAAACCCGGGGGAACTCGTTCAGGACGATGAACGATGCGGGGCTATGGCCTCCGGCCGTCATCCAGAGTCTCTGGACGACGCGCAAGCTCTCAAAGGGGAAAGAACCGAACCGTGATTCGTAGCATCTCAGAATCCCCTCGGCCTCTTCCAGAAAGTCTTTTTTGGGAGAACGGACCTGGGGCTCTGAATAGGAGGACAGCGACGGTTCCCCATCCAGTTGCCGAATCAGATTCAGCTTTCCGACGATGAAGGAGAGGTATTTGAGCGGGCGCAGGGTTTCAAAAGTCGAGAATAGACTCCCGATCTTGTCGATCTCCGTGACCCTTTGGAAGCTGTTCAACACGCCGTGCTCGATGAGCCGCCCATTGGCGATCGCAGAATAATCCTCAGGGACAATGATCTTGAGCCTGGCGGTGAAATAGTCCTCGACCAGGGGAGCGGGATACCACAGGGCCGACTGACTGAACAGATAGGTATCATACCGAAAGGGCACGGGATGGATCTCTTTCGCCTGCGAGACCGCGACCGTATCCGCGACCTGGGCCGGCGGTTCTATCCGACCCCGGTAAAGGACTTCAAGGATCGCCGGGTCGTTCTGAGCGACCGGCTCCAGGAAATAGGCATAGAAGACACCGCCGGCGGGATCCTGGGTGAAGAACAATTCGCGCCGTTTCGCGTCATAAACTCGGAGGATTTCCAGGTTCGGGTCCAGCTTGAATTTGGCGGCGTCGAGCCGGCTCCCCAGGCTCTTGAGATGGATCCTGGCCTTGGCGGACAGAAAATGGTCCTGAGGTTCAAAATCCACCTCGATATCGTAATGCCGAGTGTCGTACTTCCGGCCGATACTGACGACGAGACGGCTTTTCCCATCGTCCGCGCCTGGCGAATAGAGGGAGATGAACCGCTGCTTGGCGGATTGGTAGAGACTGACTTCCTCCTCGGCTAAAGAGGAATACACATAGACCAGTTCGCCGCTTTTTCTGCCCTGAAAATAAATCGCCGCATCCCCTCCTTGAGGGAGAACGGACAACAGCTCGGGACTGAGCGAGGTCTGGAAAGTGAAATGGCGGGGGCCGTATTTTTTGAATATCGAAGCCGCCCGCTTGTTCTCGTCCTCACCGACCGCGGAGGAGCGGATCTCGACACCGCCCTCGATCTCGATATTCTGATCGAAAAACGCAGGCGAGAAATGAAGGAACGCATGATCGATCCGATCTTCCAGCACCTTTTTTTTGAAAAGGAGTTCGATCTGGTGCCGCTCGCCGACACTCGAAGGAGAGAAGCTCAGGCGTCCGTCGCCAAGGACCACAAGGGCCGTTTCCAGGCTCGGGATGTTGTCATAGAAAACAAGGGCATCGCGGAAGGTCAACTTGAAATCGGCGTGATTGATCTCAACCCGGGAGGCTTTCTCGACCCTCTCAGCGGGCAAGCGGATCTTGTAGAGCCGGCTGATGCTTCCTCGAATGGTCTTTTCCTTGACCTGCCAACGTCCATCCGTCTTCTCGAGACGCAACTGCCAGGTTTCGATCAGGACAGCCGACGCATTTTGAAAAACAACCTGCAAAAAAAGGTTCGGTTCGGCGGGATCAAAGCGGCCCTTATTGGCCCAGTTCAAAGTGGTTGATTCCATGTCCAGGGAGTCAAAGTACCGGGAAAGATCCCTCCTCTGCCTCTCCCTCAACTCCGGCGCGTAAACATCCAGGTAGGCATTATAACGCCGCGCCGTGAGGTTATTTTGAAGATCCAGGATGAAATCGGGGATGCCTTGGTCGACCGAGGCCGCGGCCGGAACCAGCAGGAGGAAAAGCG
>JAFGRZ010000118.1 GCA_016934895.1 Candidatus Aminicenantota bacterium | reverse complement strand
GCTCCGGACGCCAGGATCAAAAACGCGGCAAGCAGTCCGGCATGGATTCTCAGAGAGCGGTTCCGCATGACAGTCCTCCCCGTTTTTGGAATCAGACTCAAGGCGGATGGCACTGCCGGGGATGGACTACGGACGCTCCCCGGCGCCGATCATCTCATCCTTCCTTGACAGCAAAGGATAAATCGCGCTCGTCGGCAAGTCAAATTAAAAATGAGGCGGATGTAAAAATTCTATGCCGTCAGGGCCGAATATCGGGCCGGCTGGCGTTCTTCTTCGATACAGGTCTCGAACCTTCGATCTATTCGGTTTCCCTACCGGCTTTTCGTGACGGATCGTCCTCGACCTCAGGGCGCCGACGTCCGGCATCCACTGTGAGCCCAGGAACGGGCATCCCTGGATTTTATCGGTTGCGGAGAATGGCGGCGTCCACGACGGTCGTGGCCCTGTATTCCAGGTCCTTCATCAGTTTCACGAGCCGCCCTTCCTCGACTGGATCGAGATAGGAGGCCGTGACCGTGATCAGGGCGTTCTTGAAGCGCCTGAGCCGGGTGCGGCCGCCGATCCAGTCGGATCCCCGCTCGGGCAGCCAGGAATCGCAGATTTCCGCGGCTTCATCAAACTGGAAAAGGCCTATCGGTCCTTTGCGCTCCGCCCTGGCTTTGCGCTCCTTTCCCGTGCCTTCCTCCAATGCCTTGGCCCGGTCCCCAAACATCACCTGGGCGACGATGTCGGACTCATAAGCCTCGACGGCGATGATGATGTTCACTTTGCTCCCCAGCATCCAGGTCCCGGAGAGCATCAGGCTGGGAGTGGGCCGGTCGGTCCGAAATCTTTTTTTTTCGACCTCCGGCCAGATATCGAGAAAAAAAACGTTGAAGTCTCTATCTAAAAAATATTCCTTTTCCGTGCCGTCACCGACCGAGTGTTTGGCTGTGAGTTTTTCACTCAGCCCTTCGATCGCAATCTCCCTGTTTCCCGTACTTGCTTCAAGATCGGAGCGCATCGTCCGTTTCAGAGCTTCTTTGAATGACCGGTTGAACGCCGATACGGATTCAACACAATCTTCGATCATTTCCGCGCCCCCGTCGGGCGTCGCGGCGAGCGCACCGCCGGGAGAACTCGGGCTCGCCGGGAGAGTTAAGGCCAGGGAAATGAGGACGAAAACCGAATCGCGAAACCGACTCGAAAGGCCAGTTCCCATCATCCGAAATGACCGCCTTTGCCTTCAGGCTAGCACAGGCCGACGAACCGAGTCAAACGCCCGGCTTCTCCTTTCGCGGTCGAGCACCGGATCATCGATCGCCCGAAACTGATCTTTGTCGCCGAGCGTCCCCCGCCGCCTCAGGCCGCCTTTTAGAAGCTCCTTTGGGAGGCCGACCTTCCAGCCGGGTTCTTTCCCGATCCCCAAGCCGAATATGTTCCGTGAGCGTTGCCGGGCCCGTGGGGAGAAATGCGTCCGGGCAACGGCCTCGCGGCCGCCGGAGCCTGCCGCTCTTGCCTGTCCGGCCCGCTTTCCGGCTCTCCCGGCCGTCCGAAATTGACATCTGCTCGGTGCCGCGATATCCTCCTTTTAGTGACGGGGAAGGATTGATCAAGAGTTCGTGACCGGAAGTTTTCCCGCCGCGCGCGAAAAGGAAATTCCCATCGATCACTCCCGGAACTCGTGCGACTTGACGAAGTCCGGAAAAAGCAAAACTTTCCTGGCGTCCTCGGACCGGAAAAGGAACGGCGCGACATCATCGGCCAGGCGGGTGAAGTCCAGTGCGCCGCACCGCTCGATCAACCGTGCCCGCAACTCCCGTCCGTTTCGGACGCCCAGCCGGTCGGCCAGATAGGCCGAGTTGGGTTCCGTCTTCCCCCACAGGAAAAGGGCGTCGTAGACATCCCGGCCCATCGGGCGCGGGCGAGTGAATAGGCACGTCAATTTTTGAGCCAGGAGCAGGTCCGCGGGCGTGACCAAGATCCGGCCCAGGACGTCGAACTTTTCGATCAGCACCCGCGCGGGCCTGTAATCGAACCGCTGCGGCTCGGTATCGAGATGGATGTGGAGCTTCTCTCCCGGGTCCGTTGAGAGGCCGTAGAGATGGAAGAGACCGGTTGGCGATCTCGAACAGGGCCCATTCATCGAGGGCGCGGTCGGCCAAGACATAAAAACCCTTGATCACCTTCCGGATGTAACCCTTATTCTGCCATTCGTTCAGACGCCGGCGGTGAAAGGCCGGATCCACGCGAAGGATATCGCGGACGGAAAAGACCGTGAAATCCTTCATGGCATCCCGGAGTTCCAGATATGTCATCTTATTTCGTTTCAGTGCTATTTTTAGCCTTTATCCGAAATATGTCAAGGAGCATTTGATTCTCCGGAGACCAGCGATTTCTGTGGCGCCCTCGGGGCAGGCTTGACCGATTTCGCGCCCGGCTTCCGGTACGCCCGTTGGGGAGTTAAAACATGCCTCTTGAATCAGCCCTCCCGATGTGCCGGGAATCTATCGTCGTCGCCATCCGGAGCGCATGGTTCTCAATCGGGTGTTGTTCCATAATTTCGACCGGCTCCTGACAGTCCACGAGAGCCGTTTCTTGAGGCTCATTTCCGGCCCGTCGCCAAGGAGGTGACCGTAGGTCATCACGAGGCCCGCAGGGCCGTGGGGATCTCAGAGTGCCTCGCCTGAAACATGGGATTGCCGCAGTCGAGATAGCGCTCGACGACCTCCTTGATGATGGGCCGGAGGAAGCCATGCTGCTTCTCGAAGCGGCCCTCATACTCGGTCAGAAAACGGTCAAAGAAATGAAACAAAACTCGGTAGAGAACAGTCCGCTCGGGATGCCGAGGACGATATACTCCCGCCACAGCGGGAGAATGGACTCAAGAATCGGGCCATCGTCATGGATCCGGCCGCTTCTCCCTGAAAACAGGGGGAGGAGCGACGGCCGGGCCGTTGGAATCAGGGAGCTAGAGCGTCAACCGGGGTGGTCGCCTGATGGGAAGAAATAGAAACAGCAGACGACGGGAAGCGACTGTGGTCGACTTCAAGAGAAGAAGTATCCTGCTGCGAAAGGATTATAATGTGCTTCCGGCGATCGATTCACATCAGAAAAGCGACATCCTCGGCCATGACGTCAACTACGCCATCTATCTTGGACGTCCACAAGCTGGCCACCTACGACGAAAAGAGCCTCCGGGCGTACGTCAGGAATATCATCGACGCCTGCGCGCCCGGGGGGCGGTTCGCCCTCGGAGCGGGGAACTCGATTCCCAGCTACATCCCGGTGGAAAATTATCTCGTCATGCTCAACGAGGCCCGCCGCTGACGCGAGCTCGGACCAGCCAAGTCTCCGTCCTCATGCCCATTCCCGAGAAATTATCTGAATGATGTGGTCAGGAAGAATAATTCGTTTTCAATCATCTTGACGAGACTGCGAATCGAGAGCCAGCCTGGCGATCTCGAGCGCGACCTGGCCGCAGCGGGGCTCTCCGGCGCTCCGGTTGCTGAGGAGGATGACACAGAGGTCCTCCTCGGGCAGGAACAGCATCCAGGTGCAAACGCCCGGCAGCGCGCCGCCTTTCATATAAGCCGTGCGCCCGTCGAGGCGGTCGATCTGCCAGCCTCCCACGGAGCCTCCGGCCGTTTTGCCCCCGGCGAGCCGGACGGGTTCCAGGGAGCCGGAGAACATCTCCCGGCCGACGATCTTTCCGTCGGCCATACCCCGGTAAAACGCATAGAGGTCATCGACGGTCGAGAGATAACCGCCCGAGGCGGACAAACAGGACATGGTGTAATACCGGACATTCCGGAACGTCGTCCAGTCCAGCGAATCGTCCTTGTTCCGGGACGGTTCGTACCCGGCGGCCCGGCCCGGAATGACGGCCAGTTCCCCGTCATAAAATGTGTGCTCGAGCCCCAACGGACGGAGGATGAGTTCTTCTACGGCAGCGGAGAAAGGCCGGCCGAAAACTTTCTCCAGGATCGCCCCAATAAGAATATA
This sequence comes from Candidatus Aminicenantota bacterium, assembly GCA_016934895.1. GTDB lineage: Bacteria > Acidobacteriota > Aminicenantia > Aminicenantales > UBA8522 > UBA8522. The sequence continues at coordinate 242 of JAFGRZ010000118.1, read as the reverse complement.
GTTGGAATTGCTGTAAGCCATCTTCTCCCCGGGAGCGAAATCTGCGTCCCGGTCCTTGAAGGAATCGATCAGCTCCTCGACGGTGTACTCACTGCGAACCCAGCGCATGTTGTCGGGCCTGTCCAGATAATCATGGATTCCGGATGTATGGCCGAGAAGATCCCGGACAGCGGGAACGCCCATTTTCCAGGGATAGCCCGGCAGATGCTTGGAAACGGAGTCATCCAATCCGAGCCGACCTT
>JAFGRZ010000117.1 GCA_016934895.1 Candidatus Aminicenantota bacterium | reverse complement strand
TGTATTCCTCGATCTCGGCGCGCTTGTTGGCGACGAAAGTGGAATGGACGTGTTCGCCCAATGTCTCCCGGAGGAGCGCGCTCTTTTCCATGAGCCGGACCGCTTCTTCCAGGTTTCTCGGCAGGGTCCGGATCTCGAACTTTTTCTGCTTGGCGTTCGACATCTCGTAGATGTTTTCTTCGACCGGGTCGGGAAGGGAGAACCCTCCCCGGATGCCGGCGAGTCCGGCCGTGAGCATGGCGGCGAAGGCCAAGTAGATATTGCAGGACGGGTCGGGGGAGCGCAGCTCGATCCGCGTGGCCATTTCCTTGCCGGGCTGGTACTCGGGAACGCGGATGTAGGCGGACCGGTTTCTCTGACCCCAGGCGATGTAAACGGGCGCTTCATAGCCTTCGATCAGGCGCTTGTAGGAATTGATCCACTGGTTGAAGACGGCCGATATCTCTCTGGCGTGGCTCATGAGCCCGGCCATGTAACGATAGGCAAGGTCGGAGAGGTGATAAGAATGATTGGCCGAGAAGAAGACGTTCTTGCCGCCCTTCCAGAGCGATTGATGGACGTGCATGCCGCTGCCGTTCTGGCCGTTGATGGGCTTGGGCATGAACGTGGCGTAGAGGCCGTGCATCCGGGCGACCTTCTTGACCATATAGCGGAAGAGCATGCCGATATCGGCCATCTCCAGCGCGCTCGCGTATTTCAAGTCGATTTCATGCTGGCCGTGGGCCACCTCGTGATGATCATATTCGCAATCGATGCCCATCCTTTTCAGCAGGATCTGGACCTCTTTCCGGATGCCGCCGTATCGGCCGCTGAAGAAATAGCCGCCGTGATCACTGAGCGAGATGTCCCGGTCGCTCGGAAAAAGGAAGAATTCGAGCTCCGGCCCGACCTTGAAGTCGTCGAAGCCGAATTCCTTCTGCGCCCGGGCTAACGCCCTCTTGAGAATGGCGCGTGTGTCTCCCTCGTAGGGCTCGCCTTCAGGGGTCATGATGTCACCGAACATGATGGCTTCCCGCCAGGTGATGGACTCCGCAAAGCCCTTGTACTCCCAGGGAAGGACGCGGAAGGTTCGGGCCTCGGGCTTGATGACCAGGTCGCTTTCCTCGATGCGCACGAACCCCTGGACCGAGGAACCGTCGAAGCCCTTCCCTTCTCGGAAGGCCTTTTCCAGCTCTTCGCTCGGGATGGCAAAATCCATCGGTCTCCCCAGGATGTCGGGAAAATGGAGCCGGATGAATTCGATTTTGTTGGCCGGGTTCAGGACAAAATCCAGGACCTCCTTTTGTGTTTGGAATCCGTACGGCGCGTGTCGGCTTTTGCCGGAGTCAGTCATGCTCGCCTCCATTCGAAATATTTTTGATTAAGGATTGACGATGGACACCCGATTCCCTAAGATGAAAAGAAGGCCGGGAATGGGCTTCAAGAGATGTTGACATAATGGTGTCTTTTTAGCATAAAAGAATATGAATGTCAACAATTGACGCATATTTTATTTTATATGACATTTAAGTTGTAATTATATTGGACACTTTGGAGGGACAAATGATCGATGACCTCGCCACGAAAATCGTCCGGGCGCTGAACCGGAACGCCCGCAAAAGCTACCGGGAGATCGCCAAGGAAGTCGGGACTTCAGCCACGGCCGTTATCCACATGGTCAGGAAGCTCGAAGCGAGCGGCGCCATCAAGGGGTATGTTCCGGTCGTCGACCCCGGCTATTTCGGCATCGATCTCGTAGCGATCATCGCCTTGCGGATCTCCAAAGGCAAGCTCCTGGAAACCCAGGAAAGGATTTCTTCCGACCGCCGGGTGGCCGCCGTCTATGATATCACCGGCGAATGGGACTCCCTCGTCATCGGCTATTTCAAAGGACGCGATGACCTCAATGATTTCATCAAGGGCGTTCTGTCCTTGCCGTTCATCGACCGGACGGTCACCCACCTTGTCTTGAATGTCGTCAAAGATGAGAAGCGGGTGATTCTCTGAGGATAATTTTCTTCCCCGCCTTGACAGAAGCGCGACATTAGCCTAACGTTAAAGCTGATCGGATAGAGGAGAGAGAAATGACTAAGCCGATTCACGAAACCATCGGTCGCCATTACATCGTCGAAGCCTCGGGCTGTGATCCTAAGATCATCGGCAGCGTCGAAAAGGTCCAGCAGATCCTTGTCAAAGCGGCTGAGGTCGCCGGCGCCCAAGTCTGGGCGATCTCGTTCAGTCGGTTCCCCCCGCAGGGTGTTTCCGGCGTCGTCGTCATCTCTGAATCCCACATTTCAACGCACACCTGGCCCGAGTATGGCTATGTCGCCCTGGATATCTACACCTGCGGGCAGCATGTCGATACGGAGAAGGCGGTTGTTTTCGCCGTGGAAGCCTTTGGTTCATCGACCTCGCATATCACCGAGATCACGCGGGGGCTCGACGAAGGCGACTTGATTTACTATCACAGTTTCATCACCTGGGAGGAGCGGTTTAAAAAGAGCGCTTCTTAATAAACCGAAGACGATATTGCGGGGGGGTGTGTAAATATCTTTTACGATGCGGCCCGGACTTTTACACAAATAGGCTTTTGTGGGCAGGCCGAGGAGCCTGTCCCGATGCAAACAGTTGGCATGAATCCTGCTCCCATAGCGGCGGTGGCAGGGATGAAGAAACGGCGAGGATCTGCCGGACTTAACAAGTTCTTCCAGTCAGGCGGTTCCTGCTATAATATTCAAGTGCCGGTAATCCAACTGTTGTTTCGCTGTCTTGCGCTTTTCCTCCTGCTGGTTCCGGCCGCGGCCTCGGTCGACCAAGGCATCCCCGATTTCATCCTGGATCTT
>JAFGRZ010000116.1 GCA_016934895.1 Candidatus Aminicenantota bacterium | reverse complement strand
GCGGCGCTCATCGAGAGGTTCAAGGAGAAGGTCGCTGAGGCGGGGCTGCAGGATAGAGTTACGGCGCTTCAATGCTCGATGTCCGAGATGGACTTCCCGGGGGAAAGCTTCGACATCGTCTGGGCCGAGGGCTCCATTTTCGCGATCGGCTTTTCGGCAGGCCTCCGGGAATGGCGACGCCTTCTGAAGCCCGGCGGATGCCTCGTGGTCCACGATGAGGAGGGAAATCTAAAGGAGAAGACAAAACAGATACCCATCCAAGGCTACGACCTGCTGCATTTTTTCATCCTGGACGAGAAGATATGGTGGGATGAATATTTCACCCCTTTGGAAAGGCATATTCGGGAGATCCGGACCAAACAACCCCTTGATCCGAGGCTTTCGGCTTTGCTGGACGCCGACCAGCGGGAAATCGAGAGGGTGAGGCGAAATCCCAAGCGAACGCGTTCGGTGTATTTTATCATGAAGAAGAAAAGGGAGATTGCTTCGCTCCCAAAGGTCGCTCGCAATGACAAGTGAGTCTGGAATCAGCCCTTTGTTGCTGCAGTCCAAATAATATCTCGAAACGAGGATTATTTCTTTTTGCCGTCAGCCGACACGCTATTATCCGCTTCCCTTATTCATAACGCAGGCAGTCGGCGGGGTTGGTCCGGGCGGCCCGAACCGCCTGGAAGCTCACCGTCAGCAGGGCAATGAGCAGGGCGATCATCCCCGCCAAGGCGAACGTCAGGATGCCCAAATGAATCCGGTAGGCGAAATTCTGAAGCCAGCGACCCATGACATAGTAGGTCACCGGCCAGGCGACGAGGTTGGCCGCCAGCACAATCAACAGATACTCGCGGGACAACAACAGGACGACCTGTCCTGTCGAAGCGCCGAGGACCTTTCTGATCCCGATCTCCTTGACCCGCCTCCCGATCGTGAAGGCGGTCAGGCCGAGCAGGCCGGCGCTCGAAATGATCACGGCGAGCAGGGAAAAAACCCCCAGCAGGGTTCCCGTTTTTTGCTCGGAGAGATAACCCTTGGCGTACTCCTGGTCCAGAAACCGAACCCCGAATTTCTCCTCCGGCACGAGCTCGGCCAGCGTCTTTTGGACAAATGCCAAGGCGGTCCCCTCCTGTCCGGGCCGATAACGGACGAGTATCGCAATCCCTCCTTCCGGCCGAAGCGAGATCACCATCGGGTTGATTTTGTAGTGGAGAGGCTGAACATGGAAGTCCTTGACGACACCGATGATCGTCATTTCGCGGAGCTCATCGCCCCGCGGGATCTTCAGGCCGGCACCGATGGGGTCCGGATAGCCGAGCACCCGGACGGCGCTTTCATTGAGAATTATGGCGCGGTCGGCGTCGCTCCCCATCCCGCGGGAAAAATTGCGTCCGGCGGTGAGTTCGATGCCCAGGGCTTCGATAAATCCGTAATCGACGCTGAGCCCCTGCATGGTAATGCCGGAGGCAAGGTCCGTCTGGCCGGGGAAGACCATCATGTTGGCCATGCTGCTCACCCCGGGTGCCGTGTCCGTGGAGGAGATGCCGAGGATGGCGGGGTTTCTTTCCAACTCCCGGCGGACGGTCTCATAGCGGTCGCGGAGGTGGGAATCGGGCCGGAAATAGGGAATGAGCAGCGTGTTGTTTTTGTTGAAACCGAGGTCGGAATCCAGAACGAACTTCATCTGCCGGTAAACCGCCAGGGTGGCGATGATCAGGGCGATCGTGATGACGAATTGAAGGGCAAAAAGCGCTTTGCGGAGCGGAAAGGAAGGCCGCGCCCGTCCGCTTCCCTTTCCCATGATCTCCGCCGGCTTATATCGGGCCATCGTCCAGGCCGGGACGAAACCGGAGGCCGCGGCGGCCAGGAAAACCAGAACGAATATGCCCACTATGTAAGGGAGATGGGCCGTCGTCAGGACGACGGGAGCGCCGATAAAGGACATCATCGGCCGATAGGCAAGCTGCAGGACGGCCGCGCCGATGACGACCGCCGCCGCCGACGTGACCAGCGATTCGCGGAGGAACTGCCCGATGACCCGGCTCCGGGAAGCACCGAGGACATGGCGGACTCCGACCTCCTGCATCCTTCCCAGGTTCTGGGAGGACGTCAGGTTGACGAAATTGAAACAGGCCACGGCAAGGACGAGCACGGCGGCCCAGATGAACATGTTGAAATAGGCCCGGTTCCCGCGGGGGTGGACATCGCCCCGGAAATCCGTGATCCAGTGCAGGCTCTTGAGAGGCTGAGGGTGGAAGACCATCATATCGGCCAACGCTGGACTGGCGTTTCTCTTCAATAGATCCATGAGCTTGCCCGTGAAGACCGGGATGTCCGGCTTTTCCCGGAAAAGGACGTAGGTGCGGTCCATCCCCCAATTCGACCAGCCCGAGTCCGGACGGCCTTCGAGGGCCTCGTGTGTGGCGTAGGAAAGGACCAGGTCGGGCCGGAGGTGGGTATTCGCCGGAGCATCATCCATAACCCCGGTGACCTTGAACGGCCGGTCATCGATCAGGATGGTGCGGCCGACGGCATCTTCGGTTCCAAAGACGGCCCTGGCCGAAGACGCGCTGAGAACCACAACAAATGGGTCTTTCAGGGGATCCTGCTCGAACCCCGGCCTCCGGGGATAGGAGAATATCTCGAAGAAATCGGAGTCGGCGAAAAGCGCTGTATCCGCACTGATCGATTCAGCGGACGGATCGGCGCGAAGCTCGATATTCCTGTCGACCCGGACCCGGACGGCGCTCTCGACTTCCGGGAATTCGGCCGCCAGCGCAGGCCCCAGGCCGGGCATTGTTCCGGCGAATTTCATCCGGCTGCCTTTTTGTCCCCATTCGAGGGCGATCCGGTAGATCCTGTTCTTGTTCGCCTGAAAATCTTCGTAGCGTGTTTCGTTGACGACATAGACCATCATCAGGAAGCAAACGCTCATTCCCACAGCCAGCCCGAGGATATTGACGAGGGAGATGAACTTATGGCGGCGGATATTGCGAAGGGCGATTTTGAGATCGCTTTTCATCCGAGGTCTCCAAGTTCCTGCGTTCGATAGCAGGCCGACAAAGCTTCGGCCTGGATATAATTTCTGCAATTCCCGTGCCAACGGCCGCGGCGAGGCAATATGCCTTGAGGCCGAAGGCAACAACGGAGGAAATGTCCAGAAGCGGACGTCCCCTGTCCGCTCACGGACAGCGGGGGCGATCCCGGAGTCCTCCGGCATCAGGGGTCAACCATATTGGCACGAAATATGCTCCCCCATTGAAACGGATACCGTTATTTCAGCTTGGAGAAAAAAGATGATCGCCCATAGCCTCAAAATCATCCTGCGAAACCTTAAAAAACATAAGGGCATCTCCCTGATCAACATCGCCGGCTTGACCATCGGCGTCATCGGTTTCATCCTGATCGCCCTGTTCGTCCGGGATGAGCTGAGCTACGACCGGCACCACGAAAAAGCCGGGCGGATCTACCGGGTCAACTTCCGGGCCGTCGCCAATAACACGGAATTCTACGGCGCAGCCGTCTGCACTCCGATGGCCCAGGCGCTGATCACGGAGTTCCCCGAGGTCGAAGCTTCGACCAGGCTCCACCGCTTCGGCATCCCCCTCGTCCGTTACAAAAACAAGGCCTTCAGCGAGGAGCGCTTCTGGTTTGCCGACCCGTCCTTTTTCGACGTCTTCACCGCGCCCTTCCTGAAGGGGGATCCGAAGACCGCTTTGTCCGAACCGCACTCGGTTGTCCTGACCCGGTCTGCGGCCGAGAAATATTTCGGAACGGAAGACCCCATCGGAAAAGCCTTGAACGCCCACCGGCGACAGGATTTTCTGGTGACCGGCGTCGTCGAGGATGTCCCCCGCACGTCCCACTTTCATTTTGACCTATTGGGCTCGATGAACACGTTCGAATACAGCCGCAACCAGAACTGGATCAGCAACAACGATTACACCTACTTTGTCCTGAGAGAGGGCGTTTCGCAGCGGGAGTTCGAGGAGAAGCTGCAGAGCCTGATCGAGAAGTACGTCTATCCCCAGGTCAAGGGAGCCCTGGGCGTAACGCCCGAGGAATTCTTCGCCTCCGGCGGGTTTTTCGCCTACTCCATCCAGCCCCTCACCGATATCCACCTCCATTCCCATCTTCAGCACGAGATCGAGGCCAACAGCGACATCTCCTACATCTACATCTTCTCGGCCATCGCGCTGGCCATCCTGCTCATCTCCTGCATCAATTTCATCAACTTGTCCACGGCTCAATCCACCACCCGGGCCCGTGAGGTCGGCATCCGGAAAACGGTCGGTTCAACGGCGCGCGAGCTCAAGGGACAGTTCATCTCCGAGGCCGTTTTCCTGAGCATCCTGGCCGTCGTCCTGGCCTTGCCTATCATCGAACTGCTCCTTCCTATTTTCAACAACCTGACCGGAAAAGACCTGCACATCCCCTACCTGACCAACGCCCTGACCCTGCCTCTCCTCCTGGGAGTTGGCCTAGTTGTCGGCCTCCTGGCCGGAGTCTACCCCGCTTTTTTTCTCTCGGCCTTCCACCCGGTGGCCGTTCTCAAGGGAGGATCCTCGGCAAGAGGCCGGAAATCCTGGATACGAAACGCCCTGGTCGTTTTCCAGTTCACCGTTTCCGTCGTCCTGATCATCGGGACGCTCGTCGTCTACCGGCAGCTCCGCTACATCCAGAACAGGAACCTCGGATTCAGCAGGGATCAAGTCGTGATCATCGACAAGGCGGGCGACCTGGGAAAGCAATTCGGGGCTTTTAGGCAGGAACTGCTGAGCTTCCCCGCCATCGCCGGCGCGACCAATACCTCAGAGCTGATGGGGGCTTCCTTCGGAGACGGTCTCTACGTTCCCGCGGAAAGGCCGGAAGACCAGAAGCAGATCATCTGGAGGATGTGGGCGGACCCGGATTTTCTGGCCACCTACAGGGTCGATCTCGCCGCCGGGACCTTCTTCCCCGCCGAAGCCCGGTATGAAAGTCGCTACGTGGTCCTCAATGAAGCCGCGGTGAAAATCCTGCAACTCGAGAACCCCGTCGGCCGGCTTCTCATCGAGCACGGTGAGAGTTATACCATTATAGGAGTCATGAAAGACTTCCACTTCGAGTCCCTGCACCATTCGATCAAACCGTTCCTTATCCACCCCTTGGGTCGGGACGGCGGCGGTCAGTACCTGTC
>JAFGRZ010000115.1 GCA_016934895.1 Candidatus Aminicenantota bacterium | reverse complement strand
GCTCCGGAGGTGAAGACGATGTTCAGCCAGCTGCGGCGGGGAGTTTTTTCGGCTGAGGTGAGGATCTCGACGATGTCACCCGTCTTGAGGATGGTTTTCAGCACCGCCACTCGGCCGTTGACAACCGCGCCGGCGGCATGCAGTCCGATCTCGGAATGAACCTTGAAGGCGAAATCGAGGGCCGATCCGCCCAGAGGAAGGGTGATGACCTTCCCTTTCGGGGTGAAAGCGTACACCTCTTCCGGGATGAGATCGGTCTTGAGGTTCTTCAGGAACTCGCGAGGGCTTTTTTGTTCTTTGTAGAGTTCGACCATCTCCCGAAGCCATTCGAGCCGCTTGTCCTCGCGAATGAGATTCGAAGGATCCTGCTCCTTGTACCTCCAATGGGCGGCGATCCCGTTTTCGGCCAAGAGGTGCATATCCTCGGTCCGGATCTGGATCTCGAAGGTCTGCTTGACTTTGGTGATGATGGTCGTGTGAAGGGCCTGGTAGAGGTTGGGCTTGGGCATGGCGATGAAGTCCCGGAAGCGGTTCGGCAGCGGCGGCCATTTTTGATGGATGATCCCCAGGGCTGCATAGCAGTTCTTGACCGAATCGGTGATGATGCGAAGCGCTTTGAAATCGTAGACCTGGTCGAAATCGATAGCCCGGCGCTTCATTTTGTCATAAATGCTGTAGTGCCGTTTGATCCGGGATTGGATCTCCGCCGGGATGCCGTTCTCCTTGAGCAGCTTGCCCAGGACCTGGGCGAACCGGGCCAGATCCTCCTCCGCTTTTTTTCTCTGCGGAGCGACGAGCGAGGCGATCCGGAAATAGTCGTCGGGATTGACGTAGCGAAAAGAAAGATCCTCGAGCTCGGCCTTGATGCGTCCCATGCCGAGTCGGTTGGCGATCGGGGCGTAGATGTCCAGGGTTTCCTTGGCGATCTGTTTTTGCTTGTCTTCAGGCAGGAACTTGAGGGTTTTCAGGTTGTGGATGCGGTCGGCCAGCTTGATGAAAATGACCCGCAGGTCGTTGATCATGGTCAGGATGATCTTGCGGATCGTCTCGGCCTGCCGGACCTCGGGGGATGCTTCCTGAACCCGGCTCATCTTGGTGACGCCCTCGACCAGGTCGGCCACCTCCTGGCCGAAGTCGTTCCTCAGGTCGACAGGGGTGGTTTCGGTATCCTCCAGGACGTCATGGAGAAGACCGGCGATCAGGGTCGTGATGTCCATCCCCATGTCGGCCAGGAGATTAGCGACCTCCAGGGGGTGGCTGAGGTAGGGCTCGCCGGAACGGCGGGTCTGGCCCTTATGAGCCCGGGCGGCGAAGACGTACGCTTTTTTGAGCTGGATGATTTCTTTCTCGGTGTAGAACGAGGCGATTTTGTCGAGAATATCGTCGAAGCGGATCATCGGAGACGGCGCTTCTCCTCGTCCAGGATCCAATCGGCCGCTTCGAGGATGTCCGAAGCGACATGGGATGGATTGATCTTCTGCTCCCGCAATTGGGACAGCGATTGCCGGCCGGAGCCCGTCAGGACGAGAACGGAAACGGCTCCGATGGTCCTTCCCAACAGGACATCCTCGGTTTTATCTCCGATCATGTAGGAGCTCCCCAGGTCGATCCCGAGGTCGGCGGCGGCCCGCCGGGCGAGACCGGGTTGCGGTTTCCGGCAATCGCACTCTTTCCGGTAGCGGCGATCCGCGGAGTGAACGTAATGAGGGCAATAATAGATGGCGTCGAGACGGGCGTCGCGGCGGCTAAAGGCTGCGCTCAGGCGGGCATGGATATCCTGCAGGTCGTCTTCGGTCAGAAGCCCCCGGCCGACTCCCGATTGATTGGTGACGACGACGACTAATAAGCCCTCCCGGTTGAATTTCCTCACGGCCTCGAAGCTCTGCGGGTAGATATCGATTTGATCGTATCGAGATGGATAGCCCACGTCGACGTTGAGCGTCCCGTCGCGGTCGAGAAAAACGGCTTTTTTCATGACCGCTCCAGGTTCCGGGCCGCTCGGTACACTTCTTCGGGATCGATCTGCGTCATGCAGCGGTGGTCGTACGGGCACGTCCGGTAGAGACAGGGCCAACAGGGAACATCCTTTTTGAGGACCGCCGCCGGCCGCTCAAAAGGGCCGGTCACCTCCGGGTTGGTGGGGCCGAAGATGGCCACGACGGGGACGTGCAGGGCGTTGGCCAGGTGCATCGGGCCGGTGTCATTGGAGACAAAGAGCGAAGCCAGGCTGATCAGGCCCAGGAGCTGGAGGAGCGTCGTCCGGCCGGTGAGAACGGCCGGTTTTTTGTCCAGGGAAGTCACGATGTCCGAGGCGATCCCGGCTTCGCCGGCCGAGCCGATGATCAACACGGCGGCGGCGTCGCGCTCCTGGAAAAGGGCGGCCAGCCGGGCAAAGCGGGAGGCCGGCCATCGCTTCGCCGGCCCGTAGCTTGCGCCCGGGCTGAGGATGACAAGGGGCTGCTGGGGGTCGATGCTTAGGCCGAGAAGGCGCTGCCGGGCCCGCTCTTTTTCCTCCGGCGGGACGGAGAGCCGGAGCTCGGGCGGGCCGGTCGTCACGCCCAGCCGAGAGACCAAGTCGAGGTAATAGTGGACCTGGTGGCGGGGCGAATCCGCGTTCATGCGGCGGACGGCTTTGGTGAGGAGGGGCTTGCGGCCGTCGGTCGAATAGCCCCATCTCTCGGGGATCCCGGCGAGATAAAAAAGAAGGGCCGACCCGAAGGAATTGGTGAGCAAAATGCCGGTATCGAAATCCCCCTTTTTCAATTGACGGGCGGCCGCTTGGAGGCTCTTGACATCTTTGACCGGAGGCAGCGGCAGAACGCCCGCGATCCCCGAATCGGCGGAGAAGAGGTCCTTGACCCAGTCCGCGGCGCTCACCCAGACCTCCCCTCCCGAAAAATGGCCGGCGATGCTCTCGACCGCAGGACGGGCCAGGACGCTGTCGCCGATCCAG
>JAFGRZ010000114.1 GCA_016934895.1 Candidatus Aminicenantota bacterium | reverse complement strand
CCGAACATCAGGCGGACGAAATGGGGGACGATGAACCCCACCCAGCCGATGATACCGACGATGGACGTGCCGGCGGCCGTGATCAGCGTCGTAGCGCCGATCACAAGGAGCTTCTCTCTGCGGACGTTGACGCCGAGGGAGCGGGCCTCTTCATCGCTCATCGACAGGACGTTCAGCCGCCAGCGGAGGAGAAAAAGCACGATGAGCCCGACGGCCATGAGCGGCAGGGAGATCGCCAAATCCTTCCAGGAAGCCAGAGACAGGCTGCCCATCAGCCAAAAGAAAAGGGCCTGAAGGACATAGGGGCTGGCGAAAAACTCGACCAGCGAAAGAAGCGCCGAAAAAAAGGCGGTCACGATGATCCCGGTGAGGAGGAGCGAAATGAAATGGGATTCGGCCTGACCGGAGATCAGGAGGACCACCGAAACCGCCACAACCGCGAAAACGAAGGCCGCGATCTGGGGAGGAAAGGCGCGCCCCAGAAAGACCAGGGAAAGGGCGGCCCCGAACGCCGCTCCGGAAGAAATACCGAGAATGTACTCATTGACCAGCGGGTTTTTGAAAAGCGCCTGCAAGGAGGCCCCGGAAACTGAAAGCGCGGCGCCTATGGCCATGGCCAGGATGAGGCGGGGAAGGCGGATGAGCAAGAGGATGTCACGGTAGGCGTCCGGCACGTCCGGATGGGACGACGGAAAAATAAAGGACATCACGGTTCTGCCGAGTCCGGCGGGAGAGATCGCATAAGTGCCGATGCTCAGGGAGATCAGGAAGAGAACAAGCGGCAAAATCAGGACGACGACGCGCCAGGCCTTTCTGCGCCTAGGGATTTGTCCAATCATCGAAATCCAGAGTCCGAAGCAGGGTTGAAAAGACATTCTTTTTCAGGTAGAACATCTCGAAAATCGCGTTGCCCTCTTTCTCGAGGTCGAGGGAGCGGAAATTTTCCGGATGGAAGAGCCTGGCCAGATAGAGGGTCTCCGCCAGCACGGCGGCCGGATCCCACCAGTACCAAAATCCAAACGTATAGTGGACCCTCTTGGCAAGGACAGCTCGCACCGACCGGAGTCGCTTGTCCTCGCTGACACCCTCCACCGTGATTTGCCTCTCCGCCGGGAGGTAGTTCCCGTGAATCAAGATCACCTCGGGATCCCATTTGAGGATCTGCTCGATATTGATGATCGTTCCGAGCGCCCCGGAATAGGAAGGCAGGAGGTTTTCGGCGACGTTCCGTCCGCCGGCCGTGTTGACGGGCTCGTAGAACACAGGGGTACGGAGAAGGGACGACCAGAAAGCCAGGTAGACTCTCGGCCTCATTTCCTGAGGGAGGTCCCCCACAGAATCGCTGACGAATTGGATCTTGCGGCGAAAATAGCGGACGAGCTCTTCGGCGCGTCCCTCGAGCCCGGTCAAGGCCCCGACCAGCTCGATCTCCTCCAGGAGCTTTTCGAATCGCCCCATGGAGGCGATCGCCGCCACCGGAATGCCGAGGCTCCGTTCGATAGAATCCGGCACCTGCTGTTCGGCCGGCGAAGTAAAGATGATATCCGGGTCAAGCCGGACGACCAGCTCTTTATTGACGCTCTCATCCGGCTGTGAGACGACAGGAAGCCGCGCTCCTTCCGGGAAGATGATTTTGAACAGATGATCATCGCGCGTGATGAAATAATCGAGTCCGACCAGGCGCTCCCCCGCTCCGAGGGCGACGAGGATCCGGGTGATCTCCGGCTGAAGGGAGAGGATCCGCTCCGCCCGGGCGGGAGCGGCCACGGTGCGGCCGAGGGTATCCCTGAGAACCCGCTTCTGGACCGGCCCGGAGCACCAGGCAGAGACGGCCCCCGCGGAAAAAATGAGCAGGAAGATTGGCCAAACGGCGATGCCAACCCATCGATCGGAGGGGCGTCTTTTTTCCATCGGGGACACGGTTTAGCGCTTTATTATAGGGGATTCGGCCCAAAACTTAAAACGCCGCCTTGAACGAAGTCGTCTCCTACCTTTCTTTCAGGAATTCAGGCGCGGCGAAAGCGGCGCGGTGGACGTCGATGTTGTAGTACTTGAGCTTTTTCGGAGGGCGCCGGCGCCGGGTCTGCAGGGGATCGAGTCCGTCCGAGAGAAAAGCATAGCCCCACAGCCCTCCCGGATAGGTCGGAGCCGGGCCGTAATAATAGAGCGCCCGCTTGAAGAGCTGCTTGAGGAACCGCCTTTTCTTCCTGAGGGGATCAAGGTGAAAGAGCGGCGAGCCGGCCTGGGCGACGATCAGACCGCCCGGCCGGAGACACCTTTTCAAAGCCGCGAAAAAACTCCTCTGGTGCAGAATGGCCGAGGGCCCGACGGGATCCGAGGAATCCACGGCAATGACATCGAAACGGCGGCCGGTTTCGCGGATGTAGCGGTTCCCGTCTTCGACAGTGATTTCCGCCCGGGGGTCCTCGAAAGATTTGGCCAGACCCGGGAACCACCTCCGGCAGACTTCGATCACCCGGCCGTCGATCTCCACCAGAACGGCGCTCTTAACCGGATATCGGAGAACTTCGCGCAGCGCTCCCCCATCCCCTCCGCCGATGATCAGGACATTCTCCGGACGCGGGTGCGCCATCATGGCCGGGTGGACGAGCATCTCGTGATAGAAGAATTCGTCCTTCTCCGTCGTCTGCACGAGGCCGTCGAGAAACAGCACACGGCCATACGAATCCGTCTCGTAAACCTCTATTTTCTGAAAAGGTGTTCTCTCGGAGAGAAGCCTCCGTCCGGCCCGGAAGAAGATTCCGCTCGACGGAGTGTGAAATTCCCGGATCTCGATTGTTTTCATACCGCGCCGTCCTCGGCGCAATTATAGTGAGGCGCTTCCGCGATTGTCAATTGAGGAGCGGGATCAGTAGCGGCGGACGATCTTGACGTCCCGGTAATACTTCTTGAGGATCTCTTTGTAGGTGGCTCCCGCCTGACCCATCCGGAAAGCGCCCACTTGACATAGGCCGACACCATGGCCCCATCCTCTTCCCGAGAACAGGAAATGGGTCACCCGGCCTTCTTCATCGAATTCCCTGTCTATCGTGAATAGGGTATCGCGCAATCCCAGGACCCAGCGGATCTTGAGGCCCTTGACGATCACCTGGCTCTCTGCGCCGATGATCTGAAGCCCGGTCACCCGCCGCGATTTTCCCCGCGACTGAACGACGATATCCATGAGCGAGCCGATCGGATAATATTCGTTGACCCTCTTTTCCAGATCCTGGCGCGTTGCCCGGACGTTCCATCGGTGGTAGGGCGAGCCCCGGTCGAGCGTCGCGGAAAGGGCGGGATACGAAACCTCAAGAAAATGGATCTCTCCTCCCCTTTCGATCCATTGGACATCCTCGCCGCCGAGGAGATAAAGCCGGGCGGCAGGGGCGGTCTCTCCGTCATGGGTGCGAAAGAGGAAGACATCCGGTGAAACGGGAACGATCCGGATCTCACCGTCCACTTCGACCTCCAGCTCGTGTCTTTTGGTCAAGCTGCGGAACCGGCCTTTTTCCCGCGGATCGAAGCCGTCGCGGATCGCCTTGCTCAGAACGAACACCATCTCGCCCCGCGTGACCGGCCGGTTTTCATCCGCCAGCACGGGCGACGAGGGGAAAATCCCGCTGTGGATGAGGTAGGCCAAACGGCCTCTGGCCTCGGCGCCGACGGGCGGGAAATCCCGCAGGACGAACTCGACCTCGCTCGGCAGCATCAGGTTGTCGACCCTGTCTTCCCACTGAAAAGAGGTGATGATGAGCCGGGCGAGATTGGGAAAATTCAATCGTGTTCCCTCAGCCAGGTTCATTTCGCGGGACCGGCCGATCAAGGCAAGCGTCCGGTCGATCCAGAGCAAGGCCTCTTCGGGTTTCGCCGGCTCCCGGTAGAACGAAGGATTGGTTTCGCGCGGGATGATTCCCAGGCCGATCAGAAGGGCCGTTTCGCGCTCGATCGCCCGCCCCTCCATCCAGAGGGAGACCAGCGGCCGGGATTCGAGAATCCACTCCTTCTGTTTCTCGTAGCTGCACTCCGTGCTCTTTAAATAGGGCTGAGACAGTCCTTCGAAAACGTTTTCGACGTCCTCGGTCATCCCGCCGCACGTGCTGGTGTAGAGAGCGTTGATCAGCTTGTTCTTGTAGACGGCCACCTCCCCCATCGTCTCCTCCACGGCCCGGTTGCTCTCGGCATGTTCGGCGCTCAGCCCGCCGTAAACCTGGCACTTCGGCGTGTCGCAGAGGTCAAATCCAAGAGCCCGGTTGAGCCCCATGTTCTTGATGGCATAGGTCCGGGCGGCGACCGTCTGGGCTTTGAGCGCCTCGAACGAGTTGAACTGGTCCGGTGACATCTCTTCCGGGACGACTCCCTTAAGGTAGTTTTCCAGGTTCAGGATGTTGACCAGAACGAGCCCTTTAGGGCTGGCGCGCAGAACAAATATGCCCCTGTATTGATTTCCCTTATATGAAAGACTGCTCTTTTCGTCCGAAGGAATGAAATAGATGACGGTGTCTTCCGTCAGGGATTTGAGCTGGTCGCCGATCAGGACCCAGAGAGGATGAGATCTTTCCCCGGTGATCTCCTCCCTCACGATCCAGGCCTCTTTGATTCCCAGCCGATTGAGTTCCTTGATGAACTTAAGGGCTTCGGTGCGGGTGAGGAAATCCCCCACCCGGACCTGATACAGCCGATCGGAGCCGGGCTCCTGTTCGGAAACGACGGACACTTTCCGGCCGACGTCCGGCCGGAGCCGGGCGGCCAGGCGTTCGGCCTCGATCCGGCTGGACGTCTGAGCGATCTGAAGAAGGAATTTCTCGGAGAGTTTCTCCTTGTGACCCCTGACCATGATCTCGTCTATGTCGCGGGCCAGAAGACGGTAGTCGGCCCCGACTTCATAGACCTTCATCCCGGAGGATGCCCGGACAGTGAGCGTTTCGAGGTTGACTCCCAGCCCGATTTTGATAACCGGATTCCTGATCAAAAAACCGTGAAAAAACCGGTTTTCCTCGCCGAACTCGGGCGGTTTCCCGGCCAGAAAAAACAGGACGAGAAACGCCCCGATAAAGGCCTTGCCGGACTTGGAAAACGGTTTGTTCATGAGCTGACAGACTACGGCGGGTATTATAGAAGAGGAAAACCGAAATTGTCAAGCAAAATCTTCAACCTGTGCTACCTCAAAATAGGCTAACTACTATATATTGTATCTGATATCAACCATTTAGCAT